>CAMCYY010000008.1 GCA_945885335.1 Bordetella parapertussis | reverse complement strand
CCGGTTTCGCTGACGATGCGCGTGAGTTCGTCCTGCAGGTGGGCGCGGGTCAGTGCGTCCAGTGCGCCGAAGGGCTCGTCCATCAGCAGCACCTTGGGCTGCATGGACAGCGCACGGGCGATGCCCACGCGCTGCTTCATGCCACCGGAGATTTCATGCGGGTACTTGTGCTCGGCATGGGTGAGTCCGACCATGGCCAGCGCCTCGTGGGTGCGCTTTTTCATAGCGGCCTTGTTTTCCTTTTCGGAGAACACGCGCTCCACTGCGAGATAGACATTGTCAAAGCAGGTGAGCCAGGGCAGCAGCGAATGGTTCTGGAACACCACGCCGCGGTCTGGGCCGGGGCCGGAGATCTCGCGCTCGGCGAGGATCATGGCGCCGTCGGTGGATTTCAGGAGGCCGGCGATCAGGTTGAGCAGGGTTGATTTGCCGCAGCCAGAGTGGCCGATCAGTGTCACGAACTCGCCCTGGTTGATTTCGAGGTTGATGTCGCGAAGGGCGATGAACGGCCCCTTCTTGGTTTCGAACACCATGCCGATGTCTTCGATTTGCAGGTATTTGCCCATGGCTGTTCCTTATTCGTAACTGAATCGACGCGCGATGAAGATCAGCAGCTGCTCCAGCGCCAGGCCGACGATGCCCACCGTGAAGATGGCGATGATGATGTGCGGCACGTTGAGGTTGTTCCATTCGTCCCACACCCAGAAGCCGATGCCCACGCCCCCGGTCAGCATTTCGGCGGCGACGATCACCAGCCAGGCCACACCGATCGACAGGCGCACGCCGGTCATCATGTAAGGCAGCACGGCGGGGAACAGTATCTTGGTGAACACCTTCCATTCGGACAGGTTCAGCACCTTGGCCACGTTCATGTAGTCGGTCGGGATCTGCCTCACGCCGAGCGCCGTGTTGATGATCATGGGCCAGATGCTGGAGATGAAGATCACGTAGATGGCGGCCGGGTTGGCGGCCTTGAACACCAGCAGGCCGATCGGCAGCCAGGCCAGCGGCGATACCGGACGCAGCATCGAAATGATGGGGGAGGCCATGTCCGACAGGAAGCGGAAGCGGCCGATCATGAAACCGAGCGGGATGCCGACCAGCGCTGCGGCGCCAAAGCCGATGCCGACACGACCCAGCGAATTGAGGATGTTCCAGCCAATGCCCTGGTCGTTCGGGCCCTTGCTGTAGAACGGGTCGCTGAACAGGATGACGGCTGCCTTCCAGGTCGTGGCCGGATCAGGCAGGCGCCCGCCGGTTCTGGACAGAATTTCCCAGACGCTGATGAAGAGGGCGATGCCGCACAGCATGGCGAAGACGCGCAGCACCCATTCCGGTGCCTGGGCCCGCACATACAGCGGCTTGCCGTCATCGCCCAGGGTGACGCGTGAACGGCGCACAGTTGGCGCGGGCTTGGCTTCGTTGGCCGCGTCGGTCGGAGTGGTTGAACTGGATGCGGAGTCATTGAGCATGGCAGGGGCAATTGAGACGACGCTCATGGGGTTTCCTTGTTATCGCGCTGGGTGTTTCTGGAGACATGCCGCACGTTGATTCTGGTCATGTCGGTGTTTCGAAAGAGCCGGGCTCACCACGAACGCTTTCAGCGGCATGAGGTTCGTGGTGAGATTGTCGGCGGACATGATTGACGCTCAACTTGCCATGCGGATCAGGCGGACTTGTGCTTGAATGACAGGGCGTACTTCTTCGGGTCCTTGCCGTCCCACACCGTGCCGTCGATCATCTTCACCGAGCGCATGGTGCTCTTGGGGATGGGGGTCTTGGTCATGGTGGCCGCATCCTTGTAGATGTCCAGGCGATTCACTGCCTTGGCGACCCCGAGGTAGTCCACGTCGTCCTTCAGCAGTCCCCAGCGGCGATGCTGGGTGAGGAACCACATGCCGTCGGACAGGAACGGGTAGGTGACGTAGCCGTCGTTGTAGAACTTCATGGCATTGGGATCGTCCCAGGTCTTGCCAAGGCCGTTGCTGTAGCGACCCAGCATGCGCTCGAGAATCACGTCCTTGTCGGTGTTGACATAGGACTTGTCGGCCACGGTTTCCGCAGTCTTCTGCCGGTTGGACAATGACGCATCAATCCAGCGGCCGGCATCGATGATGGCCGCAGTCATGGCGCGGGCCGTGTTCGGATACTTCTTGGTGAACTCGGCGGTGCAGCCGAGCGTTTTTTCCGGATGATCCTTCCAGATGTCCTGGGTGGTGACGGCGGTGAAGCCGATCTTGTCCATAATGGCGCGATTGTTCCAGGGCTCGCCCACGCAGAAGCCGTCCATGTTGCCCACGCGCATGTTGGCCACCATCTGCGGGGGAGGAACGACGATGTTCTTCACATCGTTGAAGGGGTGGATGTCATTTGCCGCCAGCCAGTAGTACAGCCACATCGCGTGGGTGCCGGTCGGAAAAGTCTGGGCGAAGGTGTAGTCGCGCTTTTCCGTGGTGACCAGTTTTTTAAGCGTGGGGCCGTCAATGGCGCCTTTTTCCCGCAGTTTGTTTGACAGCGTGATGGCCTGGCCATTGTGGTTCAGCGACATGAGGACGTTCATGTCCTTCTTCGGCCCGCCGATGCCCATCTGCACGCCGTAGATCAGGCCGTACAGAACATGGGCTGCGTGCAATTCGCCGTTCACCAGCTTGTCACGCACGCCTGCCCAGGAGGCTTCCTTGGTCGGGATGATCTTGATGCCGTACTTCTTGTCGAACTCCATCACATTGGCCATGACCACCGAGGAGCAGTCAGTCAGCGGAATGAAGCCGATCTTGATTTCCTTCAGTTCCGGCGCGTCGGAGCCGGCGGCCCAGGCGGCGTGGCGCACGTAGTCAGGGACGAGGCTCATGATGCCCACCGCGAGTGAAGTGGCGCCGGCGCGCTTGAGGAAATCACGCCGTTGCCCGGGAGGGGTTTCAGTTGCAGCGCTGATTGCAGGCGTTGCGTCGGCATTGACGGCAACATCGGTGGTCTGAACTTCGGGCAGTTTTTTCTCATCCATGTGTATCTCCAAAAAAAATGGCGCTCACCGCTGCGGAGCGGGTCGCAGTCACGCGACTTCCCTCCCCAGTGGTGAACGCCATTGTTCACATTGGTCCTTCGTTGGACCTGAAGCGACTAACGCAAGCGCCGTGCCACTGCTGCGGCGAACCGTCGCGGTACGGTTAAACCTATGAAGTGATTTGGGATTACCGAAAACGACGAATGCCGTCCGATGGATGCCCGGGCGCACTGTTGCGGTGCACCATAGATCTGTGCGCACCGTGCTGTTGCTACAAAACAGGGCTGTCTATTGTTGTTGGCGGCGAAGTTGCCAGCCACTCATTGGCTGCGGGACAGCCGAGGCTCGGCGGACTTTCTTCAGCCGATGAAATCGGCCATGTCGATGACGCTCCTGGCAA
This sequence comes from Bordetella parapertussis, assembly GCA_945885335.1. Taxonomy (GTDB): domain Bacteria; phylum Pseudomonadota; class Gammaproteobacteria; order Burkholderiales; family SG8-39; genus CAIYPG01. The sequence continues at coordinate 25,867 of CAMCYY010000008.1, read as the reverse complement.
TTTCGCCCAGGCGCTTTTTCCGGCTCATGGCCATCTTGCGAAGCGCGTGATAGGCCTCATCTTCGGACAGGCCGCGACTTTTCATCAGGATGCCCTTGGCCTTGTCGACCAGCTTGCGCTCGGACAGCTTGAGATTGGCCTCGGCCAGTTCGGCCACCACCTTCTGGTATTCATCGAAACGGGCTACTGCCACATCGACAATGGATTTGACGCGCGTGCCCTCCAGCCCATCGACCACATAGGCTGATACACCGGCGCGCACCGCCTCGCGGATGGTGTCCGGGGCGTCGTCAGTGGAGAACATGACAATCGGACGTGGCTGGTCGCGGCTCACCATCACCACATGCTCCAGCACGTCGCGGGAAGGCGATTCGGTGTCGATGATGATGATGTCAGGCCGCAGCGACTCGACGGCGTTCAGCAGCGTCAGCGGCGACTCCAGCACGGCGGCGACCAGATAGTCGGCCCGCTCCAGTGCGGTGCGCAGAATCGCAGTCCGCTCGGGAGAATCGTCGACCAACAAGACACGCAGCATATGACCCCGCTTTCCTCTTGCCGCCGACAGGCGCAACATGCATGCCAACTATCCTGACTTCACCAGGGAATGTAAGGACAGCCGGCTGACGGCGACCAAGAGGCATGAAGCAATTGCCCCCGATTATAGTGTGCGCCCTCGCGCTTACCGCAGGTGTGTCTGCAACGCAGGCCCAATGCGTCAGGCAAAGCGCGGAACACACCGTGGCGCTGGTGGAGCTATATACCTCAGAGGGCTGCAACAGTTGCCCGCCGGCAGACCGGTGGCTGGGCGGAATCGGTGCCACGCATGCACCGAACAGCGTCATTCCGCTGGCGCTGCATGTCAATTACTGGGATTACATTGGCTGGAAGGACAATTTCGCCGATGCGCGCTTTTCCGAACGCCAGCGCGTGCTGACCAGACTTGCGAACGGCAAGGTCGTCTACACCCCGGGTGTGTTCCTGAACCTGCGCGAATTTCGTGGCTGGGATTCTGAAACAAAATGGAAACAGGCCGTGGCCGCGATCAATGCCCGTCCGGCGCGCGCCTCGATCCGCATTGCGCTCACGCCTCATGCAGATGGCCGGCTGGGCGTGACGGCAACCTTCCAGGTCAAGCCGGCTGTAAAGGCGGTTCGACCCCAAGCCTACGTGGCCGTGTACGAGAACGCACTGACCACCGATGTGAAGGCCGGCGAAAATCGCGGGGTCCTGCTGCGCCACGATTTCGTGGCACGGCGCTGGATCGGGCCGATCGAATTTTCGGGCAGTGCCGCGGAACTCACAGAGAAAATTGTCATCGAACCCGCGTGGCGTCGCGCGAACCTCGGCGTTGCCGCCTTCGTGCAGGAAGCCGGCAGCCTTGATGTGCTTCAGGCCACGGCGCTCAAGGTGTGCGGTTGAGTGCTGCCTGCCCATTGCTGCTATAACCTGTCATTCCGAACGAAGTGAGAAATCTGCTTTCCTGCGTGAACCAGAAGCGGATTCCTTGGCCTTCTGCCCCGGAATGACACCCTAAAGTGGAGAACAATCATGCCCAAAGCCCTCTGGAACAACACCGTCATCGCCGAGAGCGCCGTGTTCGAAACGGTGGAGAACAACATTTACTTTCCGCCGGCCGCAATCCGCAAGGAGAACTTCCAGCCCAGCGACACGCACACCATCTGCCCTTGGAAGGGCAAGGCCAGCTATTACAACGTGGTGGTGGACGGCCAGGTCAACAGGGATGCCGCCTGGTACTACCCCGACCCCAAGCCCGACGCGGCGAACATCAAGGACCACATCGCGTTCTGGAAGGGTGTGAAGGTTGAGAAGTAAGCACTTCGCATCGGAGTAGTGCCGGCATTCCGACGCAAGCCCTGCCCCCCGGGCCGTTGAGCCTTTCAGGTTGCCGGGGATACGCCTGACCGTTCCCCGACGCTTTGCCTCCCGAACGAGGCTCGCTTTCGCCGGAATGACGTCGAACGCGGACGAGTGCATCCAGCCGCCCGGCCCATCCCATACCTATGTTGTCTACCGAACAGACACGCCGTGGCGTTGCCTGAACTATGAGCGCATGCGAGCGAGTTGGAACCGCTCCTGTTCCACGCGGGTATTTCCGACTTGGCCCCTGACCGGAAATGCAGCGTGCGTACGCAGGGCATGTCGGTGGGGCGTAAGGCAAATTACCTGGAGTCGATCATGGCAAACGGTCGCAAGGAACAGGCTGCCAGCCTGACAGGCAGCGGCGGTGAAAAGTACCCGTCATCCGTGAGCCTGGGCGATCAGGCCCGGATGATCGCAACGGTGGCGAGATTCCGCGAAGCGCGGGGGGATTTCGACTCACGGCACGATGAAGAGAACCAGCGGGAAGCGAGTTCTGAAATCGCCAAGCTGCTGCATGATTTTCCGTCGGCCTTTTCCAAGGCCTGATTGCGCCGGTGCAGGAAGGACGGGCAGGAAGTTGTGTCCGTCGGTGGGGTGTTGGAAGACAGCCTCAGCCCAACCCTTGCATCTCACTCCCCTCTCACCGGGATGTATTCCCCTCTCCCGCGAAGCGGGGGCGGGCCAGGGAGGGGGCGTTCGCTAATCTGCAATAATTATCAAAATAAAGAAATGCAAAACAACCAAAGAGCATTCACAAAATAATTGTAATCACGTCTATTGAGCGAATGCATTCGACGCAAGGCCGGTCTGCCGCGCCCCCGCCTATCGGTTGCGCAGCGTCGGGTCGAAGCGATCGCGCAGCCAGTCACCAAGGATGCTGATCGACAGCGTGGTGAGAAAGATCATCGCTCCCGGCAGTACGGCAATCCACCACGCCGAGATCAGATGGGTGCGACCGGCGCCGAGCATCTGTCCCAGGCTGGTCAGCGGCGGTTGAACGCCCAGGCCGAGAAAACTCATGGAGGTTTCCAGCAGGATGGTCTGCGGAAAATTCAGTGTGTACTGCACGATCAGCACGCTTGCGATGTTGGGCAGCACGTGGCGCAGATAGATGCGCCAGGGCGTTGCGCCCATTCCGCGCACGGCAACGGCATAACCCTGGGTGTTTGCCGCGATCACCATGCCGCGCGTCAGTCGCGCATAGGTTTCCCAGCCGTTGATGCCCAGCACCAGCACGAACAGGACAAGGTTGTTGCCGAAGAACGCGAGCACGGCCAGCGCGATCAGCATGAACGGCAGCGATGCCTGCGCATCGACCAGCATCATGATGCCCTCCTCGATCCAGCCGCGGAAATGGGCGGCGACAAAACCGAGCAGCGTGCCGAGCACGGCGCCAATGGTGGTCCCGACAAAGGCGATGATGATGCTGAAGCGTGTAGCGTGGATCACGCGCGACAACAGGTCCCGCCCGAGTTCATCTGTACCGAGCCAGTATTGCTCCAGCCCGCCCAGGAACGTGGGCGGCTTCAGGCGATTCATCAGATCCTGGGTTGTGTAGTGATAGGGTGCGAGGAATTCGGCGAACAGGGCAATCAGCAGTGTTGCTGCCACAAAAGTTGCGGCCATGATCATCAGCGGAGGGTAGCGTCGGGCGAAGAGGCCGGCGCGGCGCCGGGCCGATCCGGGGCGGGTTGCTGTTGCCATGTTGCTCAATTGCGCCCGCCCGTGCCTGCGCCCGCTGCGCGGATGCGCGGGTCGATCCATCCGTAGAGCATGTCGACGACGAGATTCGACACCACCATTGTGAAGGCCACCATCAGCAGAACGGCCTGCACCAGTGCAAGGTCCCGGCCACTGACTGCGCTCACCAGCAGGCGACCTACGCCCGGCCATGCAAATACGGTTTCAATGACGATGGCGCCTGCAATCAGGTCCCCCAGCCGGAAGCCGAGCACGGTTACCAGCGGTATCGCCGCGTTGGGCAGCGCGTGCCAGGCGATGCGGCGCAGGCGCGGCACGCCCTTGGCAGCGGCTGTGCGCATGTAGCCGCGGTTCAGCACATCGAGCATTGCCGAGCGCGTGAATCGGGCAAACGAGCCTGCTGCGGCCGTCCCCAGGGTAACGGCGGGCATCACCAGATGCCATATTGTTCCGTAGCCGGAACTGGGCAGCCACCTCAGTGAAAGCGAAAACAGCAGGATCAGCAGGATGCCCAGAAAGAAGTTCGGGATACTGAAGCCGAACACCGCGACGGTCATGACAAAGCGGTCCACCGCCTTGTTGCGATTCAGCGCCGCGATGATGCCCAGCGGAACGCCCATCAGGAGGCTGATGACGAGTGCGGCGAAGCCCAGTTGCAGCGTTGCCGGCAACGCCTCGCCGATCACCGTGGTGACCGGTCTTTCGTCCGACAGCGAGTACCCCAGATCGCCGTGCAGGATGCCGGAAAAATACCCCAGATACTGCTCGGGCAGCGGGCGGTCGAGTCCGTACAGCGACTGATAGCGTGCGATGGTTTCCTGGTCGGCTTCATCGCCGAGCATGATCTGCACCGGGTCGCCGCTCAGACGCATGATGGCGAAGGTGAAGGTGACGACGAGCCACAGCGTGAGTGCGGCCCGCGTCGTTTTTACCGCGGCAAAGCGAAGGTTCATGATCAGACGGTTTCCGCCCAGCCGTGATCGATATAGGTCGTGGTACCGATGCGCTGCAGTTGCAGATGCTGCCGCCGGCCCGCGGATTCGCTGCTGCTGAGCAGGGTCTGCATGGGTGGGGGTTCAGCGTGTCCGCTCGCAAAAGACTCCGTCAATGCGCGTCCGGTGACTGTGTCAGGCGGGGTGATGCCCAGGATGTGAAGTATGGTGGGCACGAAGTCGGTGTGGCTCGCGCTCCAGGGCGATGCATAGCGTTGCCGGAATGCCGATCCGCCCAGCGCGACCAGGTTGCTCATCTCCAGACGATGCAGGCCGCCGTGGGTGGAGCCGCCATCGGGTACTTCCGAGGAATTGAAGTAGCAACTGCCCGGCATGCCCCACTGGTTCGGCGCATCATCGGCGCGCATCATGTAGTAAAGCTGCGGCGTGCGCGCATGCACCACTGACAGCAGCGACACATCCAGCGTGCCGGGCGTGCCGCCGAGCACACCGTCTCCGCCTGCGGTGAACACCGGGCCACACCAGGGCTGCTCCATCAACCAGCGCGCGGCATCATTGAGCGTGGCCTGGTTTTTCGCTGCGACCCGCAGCGAGCCGCTGTATCCGGTGGCGCCGGCCAGCGTATTGCCGTTGGTGAAGGCAGCACCGGCATTCAGGCCGGCTTCGCGCATCAGCGGCTTGACCGGAACGCGTTCGCGCGCCGTCAGGTGGCCGTGGTCGGAGCAGACCATGATCTGGCAGTTGTCCGCATCGTCCGCGCTTGCGCGCCGCGCGAGGATGCGGCCGAACTGCGCATCGGCATGGCGAATCGCTGCCACGCTTTCGGGCGATCCGATGCCGCAGTAGTGATAGGTCGAATCCGGGTCGGAGAACCAGACGATCAGAACGTCAGGTGCAATTTCCGGCAGCACTGTATCGAGCAGCATGTCCACCTGCCGCGTGATGCGCGCGGCATTCGGTTTGCCTGCCGGTGGTATCGGCCCGAACCGTTGCAGCACGCTGGCGGCGTAATCGGGCGGTGTGGAGGCGCGCCAGTCAGTGAGGCAAAGGCTCACATGCCCCAGCGCCGCGGCGCGCGGATTCAGCAGATAGGTGGTGCCTGCGGAGGCGGTGCTGACGACAGCCAGCTTCAGACCCTCGGCCGCCAGCATGTCACCCAGGGAAGGTGCGCTGACATAGCGCCCCGCGTAGGCGCGCTCGGCTTCGGCCACGTGATCCAGAAGGCCGGTATGGATGAGCTTGTCGGAAAACACTGCGGGGTCGAAGAACTTGTTGGCGACGATGCCGGTCACCCCGGGCGTGGCGCCGCAGGCCATCGCTGCGGTATTGACCCGCGTCGCGGAGGGGAACACGCAGCGGCTCGACGGGAAATCGGTGCCTTCGTCAATGAAGGCGCGCAGGTTGGGCGCGATTTCCGGCGTGATCATGTCGCGCCGCAGTCCGTCGAAAACGCACCAGATGAAACGCGGGAGTGTGCTCATGGCTGTTCCTTTCCTGTTGTGTCTTTTGGTGTCCGGGCGGCAAGTGCCAGGACGGGGTCGTTGACCAGTACCGCGTCGATGCCGATGTGCTCCAGTTCAGCAACGCGCTTGCCGGTGAGGTAACCCGCCGCTTCTCCGTCAGCACGTCGTCCTGCCGTAACCCATGCCTCGCGTCCCGCCTCGTGAATGCGCGCGACGCGCTCGGCGGTGACTTCCGGCTCCCACAGGCGAACAGCGCTCACGCAGGGCTCCAGATGTTCGGGCAGGGCATCGGGGTCGGCAGGCATGGCCAGCGCCTTGATCCCGGGGGCGTGCTCCAGAAGGTCGTTGTACTGTGCCGCATCGCGAACGCCATACACGACGTCATTCATCATGCCGGTGGCCTGCAGCGCAGCCACGATCAGCTGCAACAGGTTCTCCGTGCCGATCTTGACGTCGAGCATCACGCCGCTTCGCCCGCGCGCAAGTTCCAGCACGGATTGCAGGTCCAGCGGGGACTGTCCGCGCGGCAGGGCCAGTGCCCTGAACTCGGCCAGCGTCAGTTTTGCCACCTGGCGCGAATCGCCATTGATGCGCAGCAGGTCAGGGTCATGCCAGCAGACGGCGTGGCCATCGCGGGTGAGACGCACATCGGTTTCGATCAGGTGGGCGCCCGCGGCAATGGCCTGGTCAAATGCCAGCGCCGTGTTCTCCGGAAAGGCTGCGGAATATCCGCGATGGGCAATGATGCGCATCAGGTTTGCTCCGTTGCCGCTGCGGCCATCGACGTGCTTGTTGCGAAATGACAGGCCACCCAGTGAGCGTGTCCGTATTCCCGCAATTGCGGCGCCTCGCGGGAACAAATCGCGGCGGCGGTCGGGCATCGTGTGTGGAAGCGGCAGCCCGAAGGCGGATCGATGGGGCTGGGTGGATCGCCCGGTACTGTCTGGCGGCCTCCGCGCAGCGCCGGGTCCGGCACCGGCACTGCCGCGATCAGGGTCCGCGTATACGGATGCAGTGGCTGCCCGAACAAGGCGTCGCGCGGCGCGAGTTCGACGATCTGTCCGAGATACATGACCGCGACACGATGCGAGATGTGTCGCACGACCTTGAGGTCATGGGAGATGAACAGGTAAGCCAGGCCGCGCTCGCGCTGCAGTCGTGCCAGCAGATTGACCACCTGCGCCTGCACCGATACATCCAGCGCCGATACCGGTTCGTCGCAGACCACCAGCCGCGGCCCGACGATCAGCGCCCGCGCGATCACCGCGCGCTGCTGCTGTCCGCCGGACAGTTCGTGCGGATAACGTTCGGCCATCGCAGCACCCAGCCCTACCGCCTGCAACATGGCAATCACGACGGCGCGGCGTTCCGGCAGCGCACCGATGTCGTGGATATGCAGCGGTTCGGCGATCTGGCGCCCGATGTTCATGCGCGGATCGAGTGCGCCCAGCGGATCCTGAAACACCATCTGCAGCTCACGCCGCAGCGCGCGCCAGGCCTTGCCGCCACTGCTGCTGATTTCGTGTCCGGCATAGCGCACGGTTCCGGCAGTTGCGTGGTCCATGCCGAGCACCAGCCGGCCGGTTGTTGTCTTGCCGCAGCCGCTTTCCCCGACCAGGCTGAGCGTTTCTCCGGCCTGAATGTCGAAGCTCACACCGTCCACCGCATGCAATTGCGACCTGGGTCCGAACAAGCCCTGTCGGGGCAGCGGGAAATGGCGTACCAGTCCGTCCACCTCAAGCAGAGGCCGGGTGCCGGATGGCTGAATGGCCGGGGCATTCATCGCGGGAAGAAGCAGGCCACGTCTCGCCCGGCCGGAGCATCGCCATTCACTTGCCGGGCAAGTTGCGGGACTTCCTCATGGCAGCGGCCGGCGGCATGGCGGCAACGCGGCTGAAAGGCGCATCCCGGGGGCAATTCAAAAGGCGGCGGCACCGTGCCTTCGATGGGCACGAGTTCCGCCGTGGTGCGATCGATGCGCGGCACGGATGCGAGCAGGCCGGCCGTGTAGGGATGGGCCGGCGCACGGAACAGCGCAGTTGCAGTACTGCGCTCGACCATGGTGCCCGCGTACATCACCGCGACTTCATCCGCCATTTCGGCGATGACGCCAAGATCGTGCGTGATCAGCACCAGCGCCATGCCGTACTCCGCCTGCAGATCGCGCAAGAGGTTGAGGATCTGCACCTGTATGGTGACATCCAGTGCTGTGGTCGGCTCGTCCGCAATCAGCAGCGCAGGGCGGCAGGCCAGCGCCATCGCAATCATCACCCGCTGGTTCATGCCGCCGGAGAGCTGGTGCGGATACTCCCCGAGCCGGCGCCGTGCTTCAGGCATGCCGACACGGTCCAGCAGGCGCAGGGCTTCCGCCTTTGCGGCGTCCCGGCTCATGCCACGATGCAGGCGCAGGGATTCGGCGATCTGTGTGCCTACTGCATGGACTGGGTTCAACGACGCGGCAGGGTCCTGGAAGATCATCGCGATCTCGCGTCCGCGCACCGCGTTCAGTTCTTTCGCCGTCAACTGCAGGAGGTCGCGTCCGTTGAAGCGTGCCTCGCCCGTCACCCGCGCGTTTCCCGGGAGGAGTTTCAGCAAGGCGTGGCAACTCACGCTCTTGCCGCAACCGCTTTCCCCGACGATGCCAAGCACACCGCCGCGCGGCACGGTGAACGAAACATCGCGCACCGCGTGGACCATCCCGTCATCGGTGTCAAAGGACACCGACAATCCGCGCACTTCCAGCAGCGGTGCGTCCGGCAGTGAAGCCGCCATGTGCGCGGTCACTTGCTCGCGCGAAACACGTCAGGCCGGAAGTCCATGTAGAACAGCGGATAGGCCGTCCACTGGATGCGTTTCTTCGACGCATAGGTGTACAGCGGGTTGTACAGGATGGTCATCGGCATTTCATCCTCGAAGATATCGAGCATCTTCTGGAACGCCGCATAGCGCTCCTTCGGGTTCACCGAGCGGTCCACGACGTTGGCCAACTGGTTGAAGGCGGGCGGTGCCGTCCAGAATTTGTGCGAGCGCTGCGTCTCCGACTCTGGCCCGTACAGGATGTTGATGGCGCCGGATGGATCGGGCAGCCGGTAGGTGTTGGACCACTGATGCATTTCCACGCCGGCGGCGCGGACCTGGGTGAAGTTCTCGACGAAATCCAGCTTGACGTTGATGCCCGCCGCCTTCCACATCTCCAGCAGCACCTGCGCCGACTCGACGCCGTTCAGGTAGTAGTTGTTGATGAGCCGAAGCGAGATGGGCTGACCGGTGTAGCCGGCTTCCTTGACCAGACGGCGTGCCTTTTGCAGATCAAACACGTAGCCGGGCCGGTCCGCCTTGTAAGTGGCACCGAAGGCTTTCAGCTGGTAGCCATTGGGCGTGTAGTTCTTGCCCTGCCACAGCGCGTCGCGCAATTTCTTGCGGTCAATGGCGAGGCTCAGTGCCTGACGCAGGCGCTTGTCCTTGAGGGCGGGCGCGTTGGTGTTGAACAGAATGATCTGGGAGTTCTCCAGCACCACGGACTTGGTCTCGATGTCCTTGTACCGCCCCAGCACCGGCAACTGGTCCGGCGTCACATCGACGATGATGTCGAACTCGCCGCTGGCCAGGCCGGCGATGCGGGTGGCGAGCTCGGGCACCGCGCGGAACGTCACCGACCGGAACGTCGGCTTGCCGCCGAAATACTCGTCATTGGCGGTGAACGCGACATACTGGTCCTTGCGCCAGTCCTTGAACTTGAGCGGACCGGTTCCGACCGGGTTCCAGATGATTTCGCGCAGCGCGGTGCGCATCCAGTTCGGGTCGTTGGTCTTGTGCTTCATCCACTGCCGCTCCGAAACAATCCACGCGGAGTAGCTCGCCAGACGCTGGTCCAGCACCGGGTCCGCATCGTTGGTAATGAAACGCACGGTGTGGGAGTCGATCTTGAGCACGTCCTTGAGGTGACCGAAGTACGCCCGCCCTCCCGGAATGGCGGCGTTCTTGCCGGTAAGCCGCTCGGGGGAGAAGGTAAACACCACGTCATCGGCGGTGAAATCCGAGCCATCGTGGAATTTCACCCCGCGCCGCAGCTTGACATCGAGTGCCGAGGGGCTGCTGCGCTCCCAGGAAACCGCCAGGGAGGGAACCAGCTTCCCCGATGCGAAATCGCGCCGGATCAGCGTGTCGAATATCGAATAGTTCACGCGTACGGATACATTACCGGTGTTGACGGCCGGTTCCAGCGAGACGGGAAGCGCGTTGACGGCGACTGTAACATCCGGGCGCGCATCGGCCGCGTGGGCGGCACCTCCGGCCGCGGCGCACAGCGCCGCCAGCAAAACACTCATAAGATTGCGAAACATGGATTTCTCCTTGGCGTGGGTTGATTTCGGATCGACGGCCGCAGCCATGGCGGCGTGTATTCAGGCGCCCCGTTCAAGCTTTCTGGCGAGGCGGGTTCCTTCTTCAAGCTTGCGAATGGTTCGGCCACCGTCAAAGCGCGCAACCTGCAGCACCAGCAGGTTGCATATCGCCATCGGGACCGTCAGTGACCGCGCCTCACCAGCCATGCCGCGCAGGGCGATGAGCGCAAAGTCGGCCGGCATACGAGTGGTTGCGGTGGCGACATCGCCGATGAGGATGGATTGCGCGCCAATCTCACGCGCATGACGGACAAGCGCGGCAGCTTGCGGGCTGACCGTGTTCAGGGCAAAGGTGATGATCACATCGTGGCTTTTCGCGGTGAGCAGTTCCGCGGCCATGTCCCGCAGGTCGGCAGGCAGCAGGCTCACCGGGCAGGCGCCGCGCGTCAGGCGAATGCGCAGCAGGTGCGCCAGGACTTCCGCGTGGCCCGTGCCGAAAATGCAGACCCGCCGCGCGCCGGCGATGGCGCGCGCGGCGGCCTCCAGGATGGCGTCATCCAGTTGCGGGGGAAGCTTCTCCAGTGCCCGGATTTCGCTGGCGACAAAGGTGTTTGCGGCGGACTCGCCCGAGAAGCGTTTCAGGCGCAGCCGGACGCGATCCGCGCCCTCGGAGGCATTCAGCAGATCGGTCTGGAGGCTCGCGCGCAGGGCGGGATAGCCGTCGAATCCGAGCTTGCGCGCCAGGCGCACGGCGGAGGCCGGATGCACTCGCGCGCGTCGGGCGATTTCGGCGGCAGAAAGAAAGGCGGCTTCGCCCGGCTCGAACATGAGCGCATCCAGAATGCGGTTGTCCGTAGTCGTCAGGCGCGTGCGCGAAGCGTCGATGAGCGCTCTGATCCTCTGGACGTGCAGCGGACCATCGGGACCATTGGCACCATCGGCCCTGCTTGCGGGGCCGGCGGGTTCGTTGACGAAAGATGGGGCTGCATCGTTCATGGCAACCCGCACTGTATGCAACGATGATTGCAATCACGTTACAACGCAGATGTGCCACGCGAAGCCCGGGTGCCGACCAGTCCCGGTACCCTGCCGTCAGAGGCAGGGCAGAGAAATTATTTCTTTATAATTATCAAAATTCATAGAGTCTTGTTTATCAGTAAGTATTAACAAGAAGATTATGATCAGGTATGTCCGGCGTGTATTCGGCATTCGGCCCGCCTGCTTCACACCCCGGCCGGACGATGCGCCTTGTAGAACGTGCGCACGTGCCGCACCGCCAGCTTCACGTTCTCCGGTGTGTCCTTCCACGGATACAGGCTCTGCTGGCCGTTGGGCGCGAGGCGCGGCATCTCCAGGGATACCGCCAGCGGATGGGCCGGCACATCGTCGGGCAGCACCAGCAGCGGGGTCTGGCAGTTGCGCACGAAATCGCGTGACACCGTCAGCACGAAATCCTTGCCGCGATACATGCGCTCGAGAAAACTCTCGACAGCCTCTTTGCTGACGTCGGGCCGTTTGGCCATGAACTCCGGTGCCCACTTGGAAAGGTTGTTGCGTGAGAGGAACATCGGATCCTTCGGGTCGACGCCGCTGGGTTGCGCCGACACGGCCGCAACGATGCGCCCGGGCGCATGCTTCTGCAGGTTCCAGATCAGCGGGTTGCCGATGCAGAAGCCGATCACGAAAAACTGCTTCACACCCAGATGATCCAGCAGCGCCAGCTGATCGCCGGTGAATGCATCCCACGCGAGCGTCGCATCCAGCGGCCCGGTGCTCTGGCCCACCGGCGAGTTGCGCAGATCCATGGAAATGCAGCGGTACTCGGACCTGAATTCCTCGAACACATCGAATGGTCCGGCTGGATAACTCACCGCGGAATTGAGTCCCCCGCCATAGATGACAAACAGCGGGAAGCCTGCGCCCTCATCCCGGTAGTGGAGACGTACGTCCTTGTCTTTCTGGAAAAACGGCATGGCTTTCCTCCTCACTAGTTTGCCCCCCCTTGTCAAAGGGGGCGGACGCGGCAAAGCCGCGCCGGGGGATTTGCTTTCTCAGTGACCCTATTCCACCTTGATGTCGCCCGTCTTGATGACCTTCGCCCAGAGCTCGATTTCCGCGCGGATCAATTCGCCGAATCTGGCGGGGGGCAGCAATGCCGGCTCGGCGCCCTGGTTGATCAGGAAGGTCTTCATCTCCTGGGTGTTGGTGATGCGGGCGATTTCGGCGTACAGGCGGTTGATGATCGCATCCGGCGTCCGGGCCGGCGCCAGCACGCCCAGCCAGCTCGCAGCGATGACGGTCGGAAAGCCGGCCTCGGCTGCGGTGGGCACCTCGGGCAGCACCAGGGAACGCGCGGTATTGGTGATCATCAATGGGCGCAACTTGCCGGCCTTCACCATCGCTGCCGTGGCCGGCACGCCGCCGATATAGACCTGAACAAGGCCTGCCAGCAGGTCGATGCGCGCCGTTGCGGCCGCCTTGTAGGGCACATGCACCATTTTCACGCCGGTCTCCTGCATGAACAGTTCGGTGGCCAGATGTGGCGAGCCGCCGGCGCCGGAGGATGCAAAGCTGAGCTTGTCCGGATTGCTTTTGGCGTAGGCCACGAATTCCTTTACGTTGTTGGCGGGCACTTTGGGATGCACCACCATGACATAGGGCACGGTGGCAAACATGCCGACGGGGGCGAGGTCCTTGACCGTGTCATAACCGATGTCCGGCATGACGCTGGGCGCGATGGCCTGGGCGCCCTGGTAACCGAGTAAAAGCGTGTAGCCGTCAGGCGCAGCCCGGGCAACGGCGCGAGAGCCGATGGTGCCGGTGGCGCCAGGCTGGTTGTCCACAACGACCGCCTGCCCCAGCGCTTCGGCGAGGTACTTGGCAAGCGTCCGCCCCAGTATGTCGTTGCTGCTTGCGCCCGCGGCGACAGGAATGACCAGTCTGACGGGTTTTGCAGGGTAGGTCTGGGCCTGGACTGCGCTGCATGCAAACGCCAACAGACCCGCGATGAATAATCTGGACATGTAATCCTCCTTGCTGTGACGGGCGTCACGCGCCCGTTGGTGCCTGCACTGCGACATTGCAACTGATGACGTTCCGCTTGTCACGCTGTGAACAACGCAAAGTGGGCAGCGGGTTTCTTTTTGCTAACTCTTCCGGGTCAGGGCTTCGGGGTTGACGACATTGAACGGCTTTCCCTCCCCGTAGGCGAGGATCTGGTTGAACACCCCTTCATACTGTGTCTCCAGGTGGCCCGTCACCACGCCGCCGATGTGCGGTGTGCAGATCACATTGGGCATGGTGAGCAGGGGATGGTTGACGTCGGTGACGGGTTCCTGCTCGTACACGTCCACCGCCGCCCTGCCTGGGCGCCCCTGCCGGAGTGCGTTGACCAGCGCGCCCGGTGCGACCAGGCCGGCGCGACTGGTGTTGATGAAGAGCGCCGTCGGCTTCATCAGCAGCAGATCGGCTTCCTTGACGATGCCGCGCGAGCTCTCCACCAGCGGCATGTGCATCGAGATCACATCGCTTTCCGCAAAAAACGCCGCGCGGCTGGTCGCCACCGCATAGCCGTCGGCGCGCGCGCGCACCAGCGATGCGTCACGGCCCCACACCTGCACCTTCATGCCCAGCGCGCGGGCCAGATTTGCAACAGCGCCGCCAATGCGCCCGTAGGCATAGATGCCCAGGGTCAGCCCGCTGGCCACGCGGCCCACACCGAACTGCCACTTGCCCGCTTTCATGTAATCGATCTGCCGGGGCAGATCGCGCAGCCCCATCAGGATCAGCGCCAGCGTGAGCTCAGTGGTGGAGGGATCGGGCACGCTGTCGGATTTGGCCGTGGATACCAGCACGCCGTGGCGGGTGCAGGCGGCCACATCGATGTGAGGCGTGCGTCCGCGCACGCTGATCAGCCGCAGCCGGGGCAGGCGTTCCAGGAGTGCGGCCGGGATTGCCGTGCGCTCCCGGTGCAGCGCCAGTGCCTCGACATCCTTGAGCCTGTCGGCCAGCACGGCGATGTCATCCGTGTGGTCGTTCCAGATGGTCACCTCGTGAGCGGCGAGGCGCGTGTAGCTTGGCAGGGTGGCAACGATGTTGTGCAGGTCATCCAGTATCGCGATCTTCATGGCTGTTCCAGTGTGATCAATCAGGCATTTCGCGGTTGTCCGGTGGCGCTGCGCGTGGATGAATCCACGACGCGCAGGCTGTTGCCGGGCATCAGGCCGCCGGCCGGTTGGCCTTCAGGAATGTCCGCACATGGCGCAGTGCCAGCGCGATGTTCTCTTTCGAGTCCTTCCACGGATAGAGGCATACCTCGGCATTCGGTGCGAGGCGCGCCGATTCCATGGCGACCACGTAGGGATGCGCCGGCACGTCATCGGGCATCACCAGCACGTTTGTCTTGCAGGCCTTCACGAAATCGCGCGACACGGTGTAGACGAAGTCCTTGTCCAGATACATGTTGCGCAGGTATTTCTCGACCATTTCCATGTTCAAGTCCGGCCGCATGGCGCAGATCTGCGGGCCCCAGCCTTTCAGGTTGTTGTCATAGGACATGCGCGGTGCCTCGGGGCGCACGCCGCTGGGCTGCGAGATCACCGCGGCGACGATGCGCTCGGGCGCGCGTTTGAGCAGATTCCAGATGAAGGGGCCGCCGATGCAAAAGCCCATGACCAGGAATTTCTTGAAGCCCAGGTGCTCCATCAGGCCGAGCTGGTCATCGGTGTGCGAGTCCCACGGGCGGTCCACTTCCAGAGGGCCGGTGGACTGGCCCTCGGGGGCGTTGCGCAGGTCCGGCGTGATGCAGCGGTATTCGGACTGCAATTCCCTGCTTGCATGGAACGGTGCGGTCAGTGTGTAGAAGTCGATTTTTGAATTCAGTCCGCCGCCGGGAATGATGAGCAGCGGGTAGCCGGAGCCGACGTCTTCGTAATGGATGCGGGTGTTGTCTTTTTCATAGAACGGCATGGTGTCTCCTCGACAGGGTTGGACCGAATGACATGGAGTTTGCGACCGACGCCACAGGCTGGGCGCAGCGCCGCATGCGCTACGGGCGATAGCCCCCGTGATTGCGCACGTCCCAGGTGCGCAGCGGCACGTCGGGACGATAGTTCATGAAGCGGGCTTCGGGCAGATCAATGCTGGTCTCGCTACGGATCTTGCGCGCCAGTGCGGACTGCGCCTCTGCCGTTTTGTAATGCCACTTGCCGGTGTTCAGGCGATCGACCAGGATTTGCACCGAGACGATCATCTCGAGAGGATTGATGTTGCCGTGTCCGGCGCTGCGCACGTAGGCCGTGCTGTGCAGGGGGCCGTTGCCCGCGTGTTTGAGGACCTGGGCATAGGCCATTTCCTTGGAGGGCGGGTAGTTGGTGTCGCCGATGTTGTTCAGCGCAAATACCGGACCGGCCACCTTGCCGGTATAGGACAGAAACTTCTCGGCGAAGCGGACGGCTTCCGGATCCGCGGTGATGCGCGGTGCCGTGGCCAGCGTGCGCAGGTCTTCATCCAGCGTCTTCAAGCCATTGGCGCCCAGCTTGCCGTACATGGCCTTGACGAAATCCTGGCGGCCCGAGTGCGTTAGCTCGTGGCGGTAGTCGACACCGTTGTTCCAGAGGATGTTGCGCCCGGCGATTGCGGTGGCGCCCGCGGCAATGCCCACGCCCTGGATATCCACGTACATCGGCGGAATCTGCTTGTACTGCGCGTCCCAGTCGGTGGGGGCGGGCTCCGGAGAGTCCTTTACCAGCCAGTGCCCGGTCTGCGAGACGGCCGCTGCCAGCGACAGGCGCGCACGGCCCAACGGCGTTGAGTCCGCCAGCTTCACCAGTTCCTCGATGGCGGCCTGTTCGTCCGTGATGCCCTGCTTGGTGCTCGGCACGTTGATGATTTTCACGGCTGAGGCGGGATTCACCAGGGTCTTCAGCACGAACTGCGAATCCACGCGCACCAGCATGGTGGACATCAGACCTGCGCCGGCGCCCATCGAAAAAACACCGCCATCGAAGATCTGCGGATAGAGCTGCATGGCGTGTCGCGCCACGTTCGAGCCGCGGGAGTAGCCGCGCGCGATGGTGCGCATGGGACGGATGCCGTAGTGCCGGATGAACTCATCGCGCACCATCACCAGGCGTGCAGCCCCCTCATCGTAGCGGTAAGTGACTTTCTCGCGATTGATGCCGCCATAGGCGTAACCGTTGGCCACCAGCCATTTGACGAAGGGCGCATTGGAGGTGATGGCCGGGGCCGCGTCCAGGTCTACCAGCAGCGTGCCGTTCCACTTGGATAGCGGCTGCGGTGTGGCGATCTTCCATGCCTGGCTATCCACGGCGAGCGTGCCGCCGATGACCTCTACTGCCGCCTGGGCCGCTGCGCGCTGCACCGGCACGGCCAGCAACAACAGCGCGCACAACACTGCGCCCGACTTGCGCATTGCATCGAGTACATATGACATGAAGGTCTCTCCTCTTTGTTGCTCACGCCCTCCCTTGCGAAGCGGGGGAGGGCGGGTGCAGGGCAGCTTTTTTGCTGCCTTCTAGGGAATAACTGAACAAGGGGGCATGCCCCCTTGTATATCCCCCACTTCAGAGGAAAACGCAGCGCAGGTTTCCGAAATTCCGGACTTGATCAGCGTTTCCCTAGGTCTATCGTGTGCTCAACCTCAACCCTGGCCCGACCCCTTCAACGGCCAATCCGGTCTCAGCATCTCCAGCGAATCCTTGACCACGCTGTAATCGAAGTAGCCCAGCCGTGACATGGGGCGCGCCTTGACGGTGTCGAAGCGGCCATTGATGATCAGGTCGTCCCGGATGTGCACGGCGACTACCCGGCCCATCACCATGTGCGAATTCGATTTCTCGCCCAGCGGAATTTTCATGATGTGGATCACCTGGCACTCCAGGTGCACCGGCGACTCGGCCACGCGCGGCGCCTTCACAATGCGCGAGGGCGCCTTGGTCAGTCCGGCCACCTCGAATTCATCGATGTTGCGCGGTGCCATGGTCGATGAGTCGTTCATCTGCCGGCCCAGTTCTTCGGTGCACAGGTTGAACACGAACTCGCCGGTCTCGCGCGCATTGAGCAGGCTGTCCTTTTCGCCGCCTTCAAGATGCTGACTGGAGGCCGTGAACATCACCGCGGGCGGTTCGCCGGAGATCGCGTTGAAAAAGGAATAGGGCGAAAGGTTGGCAATGCCGTCTTTACTCAGCGTGCTGATCCAGCCAATGGGCCGGGGCGCCACCAGCGCCTGAAACGGATTGTGCTTGAGGCCGGCCTCCCGATGGCCATGGCCTCCGCCGATTTCGTAGTACATGCTCTCTCCTTTGATTGTCGCGGATGAGCCGTCAGGTCTTTTGATGCCTGAGTTAGTGCCTGAGTCCGGCGTGTACGAAACATATCACGCCGCCGCGAAACCCCTTTGTAAAAGGGGGGTGAGGCAGGGATTTCGAGCCGCATGCGGCTCGCCTGACGAACAGCCTTCCGCGCAAGCGGACGGCGCGGCCTGCAAGGCGACTCGGCGGAGCCGAGCGGGGGGATTTCCTTTGGTCCCCTCCATTGCGTGCACGGGAGGGGGCAGGTTTTACATAACCGCGAAACCAGCTTTCCAGATACCCTCAGCCCGCCGGCCGATTCGCCAACAAAAACGTCCGCGCATGCCTGACCGCCAACCGGATGTTCTCCTTCGTATCCTTCCACGGAAACAGACTCACCTGCGCATTCGGCGCCAGGTGCACCATCTCCATGGCCACCGTGTAGCAATGCGACTCGGTGTCATCGGGCATCACCAGCAGCGGCACTGGGCAGTTGCGCACGAAATCGCGTGACACCGAGAACACGAAGTCCGGATTGGCGAGATACATTTTCTTCAGGTATTTGTCGACCATGTCGGCGGTGATGTCCGGGCGATGCTTGCGCAGCTCCGGGCCCCACTTGGCGCTGTTCGTCTTGTAGAAGTGGTCAGGCAGGTCCGCACGGAAACCGCTGGGCTGCGCCGATACCGCAGCCACCACGCGGCCGGGGGCATGCTTGATCAGGTTCCACAGCAGCGGATTGCCGATGCAGAAACCCATCACCATGAAGCTGTCGATTTTCAGATGGTCCAGCAGGCCGATCATGTCATCTGAATGGGCCTCCCAGGGGCGATCGAACTCCAGCGGCCCGGTGGACTGCCCGCCATTGGCATTGCGCAGGTCGAGGGCGATGCAGCGGAAATCGCCCTTGAACTCCACCATGGGATTGAAGGGATGCGATTCGCTGAGCTTGTTGACGTTGGCATTCAGGCCACCGCCGGGAATGATGAACAGCGGGAAGCCCGAGCCGGCTTCTTCATAGTGGATGCGGACGGGGCCTTTTTCGTAGAACGGCATGGTGGTTCCTCCTTGTTGTGTGACGGCAGGTTCTTATTGTCGCCTGCTCTGCTGGTTGGAGCCTGAATTGGCTTCCCGAACCGTGCTTGATCCCCGTCAGACCAGTAAACCTGGGGAGCAATCTCCACCCGGTCCCGCCCGTTTTCCTTGGCGCGATACATGGCCTGGTCGGTCAGCCCGCATCCTTTGCCAGGCGAATCCCCGAAAACTGCCAGCGCGCCGTCGCCGGGAAGAAGTTGCGATAGCTGGCGCGGATGTGGTCGCGTGGTGTTGTGCAGGACCCACCGCGCAACACGTACTGGTTCACCATGAATTTGCCGTTGTATTCCCCGATTGCACCGGCAGCCGGGCGATAACCGGGGTAAGGGGCGTAACTGGACTGAGTCCATTCCCACACATTGCCGAACATTTGCGACAGGCCTTCCCGGTCGGAAGCGAGCGGACGCAGGTGTTCGTCATCAGCAAAATTCCCATCGATGGCGCATGCCGCAGCGGCATGCTCCCATTCGGACTCGGTGGGCAGGCGCGCTCCGGACCAGCGCGCGAAGGCATCCGCTTCGAAATACGACACATGCGAGACCGGTGCATCGGGCTCCAGCGCGACCATGCCCGAGAGTGAAAACTCGCTCCATGCGCCGTCGATTGCCTGCCAGTAGAGTGGATGGGCGATGGCGGTTGCAGGATGTGTAACGCCATGGGCGTTGATCCAGTCCCAGCCTTCGGACAGCCACAGTGCGGCATCGCCATAGCCGCCGCTGGCGATGAAGGCCATGTATTCACGATTCGTCACGGGGCGCGAGGCGAGCAGGTAGGGCTGGAGCAGTGCGTCGTGGCGGGGCAGCTCGTTGTCAAAACAGAAACGCTCTTTTTCGCCCGCCTCATTTGCGTTGGCATGGGCACCAACGGCAACGATGCCGCCGTCGTGCGCAATCCATTGCGGTGCGCTGGCCGTCATGGTAGGCATGGCGACGGGATCGCGATAGCGTGGTTTCAGCGGGTTCATCGACAGCAGGTGCTTTACATCGGTGAGGATGAGTTCCTGGTGCTGCTGTTCGTGATGCAGGCCAAGGGTAATGAGGCTGCGCGCCGCTTCATCGGAAGCGCCCTTGTTGTTGCCGAGATGCGCGATCAGTACCTGCATGCGTTCATCGACGTTGTGCCGGTAGGCGAGCACTTCCGCGAGCGATGGCCGGGTGAGCAGGCCGCGCTGCACGCGTGGGTGCTTGTCGCCGATGCCGTTGTAATAGGAATTGAAAAGCACGCGGAATTCGGCTTGGAAGGGCTGGAACGCGGGTTCGAATTTTTCCAGCAGGAAGGTCTCGAAGAACCAGGTGGTGTGCGCAAGGTGCCATTTCACCGGACTGGCATCGGGCATGGACTGCGCGCAACAATCCTCGGCTGACAGTGGTGTGGCGAGTTGCACGGTGCGGGCGCGGATTGCGGCGTAGCGGCTGGCAATGACAGTCGTCACATCGGTCTGTGGCGGGGAGCTCATTGAGGGATTGCGGAGCATGGTTGGCCCTACACGCTGGCGTGGCAGACGGCGAACCACTGGGCGTCATCCGTCCAGGTGCGCACGTCGCGAAAGCCGGCCTGCAGCAGGATGCCGCGGATGTCGGGCAGCGTGTACTTGTAGCTGTTCTCGGTGTGGATGCTCTCGCCTTCTCTGAACTTGCGCTCGCCGCCTGGCCAGGCGACCGTCACATCGTGTTTTGCCTCGAGATGCATTTCGATGCGCGACAGTCGCGTGTTGAATGTGGCGCGGTGTTGCCAGTCGCGCACCTTGAAGTTGCTGTCGATGAGGGTGTTGAGGTGGTTCAGCAGGTTCAGATTGAAGGCCGCAGTGACGCCGAGCGAATCGTCGTAGGCAGCTTCGAGCACGACCGGGTCTTTTACCAGGTCAAAACCGATCAGCAGGCCTCCGCCGGTGCCGCCAGCGTTGCTGACACTGCAATGCCGGCGGATGTCGGTGAGCAGGGCGAGCGCGCTCAAGGGTGAGAAATTGCCGATGGACGAGCCAGGATAGAAGAACAACCGCTGTGTTGTGCCCACGGTGGCAGGCAGATCGAGGCCTGCCGAGAAATCCATGCCGAGGCCGACCATGTCCATGTCCGGAAATTGCCGGCGCAGCGCTTCGAGCGCCCCGTCGAGGAATTCGGCGGAGATGTCGATCGCGACATACTGCTTCGGCCGGAACGCATCGAACAGGCTGCGTGCCTTTTCGCAATTGCCGGCGCCAAGATCGATGAACGTGGCGCCTGTGCCGGCGGCGTGCGCCATGTCCTTCACGTGCCGCGCGAAAATGCTGCGCTCGGTGCGGGTGGGGTAGTACTCGGGCAGGTCGGTGATGGCCTCGAACAGGCGCGAGCCCAGCGGGTCGTACAGGTACTTCGGCGAAACGAAGGGCCGGGGTGCGCTCAGTCCGGTGGTGATTTCTTCGCGCGCTTCTGCGAGCGTCTCGTCTTGGGTCTCGTCGTGGGTCTCGTCGAGGAGGCTGATTGCAGCGGTGTTACGTGCCGGAGAGGTGTGTATGGCAGCCGGTCGCGTTATGGTCATGGTCTTGTTTCTGCAATGAGGTTGGCAAAAATAACAGGTTTTCATTGCGGAAATGATCTCGATTTCATTCCTGTGTGTCCGTGCGATGGCGCATGGTGCGGGACTTCAAATCGAATCCTCATTCACTTTGCGGGTTTGGGTGCTGATTCAAAACATGTTTTCCATCAAAGGTGCGGTGCGGCACGAAATATTGGCCGGATTCCTGCTCAATGAATCGGAAATGTACGGGTTTCTTTACGCAGGTTTCGTGCACGGCGCATGCGGTTTGATGATTGGGCTGTATGCCGGTGCCTGGGTTGAATGAAGTTGATAATGATCAATTTCATGAAAAGAAATCGAAATTAAAAGAATCTTTGGCGTAATTGTGATCGGAACCGGTCAGTCCTGACCTGCCCTGGCGGTGAAGCTGGCGGGCAACGGCATAGTGGTGCAGCGGCGCAACTGCGAAATCAACGAAGTCGCCCGCATCCAGGCAGTGCGCACGCTGCTGGAGGCCGACTGCGCCCTGCCCACGCCGCTGTCGCCGGTCGAAGTCGCGCAGCACGTGAAGGAAGATCTGGCCGCGTGGAAAAAGATCGCCACTGACAAGAACATCGTGGCGGAGTGACTGCGGGCTGATTCCGAGTCGAGGTTATTTTCCGGCGCCGGTCGCGCCGTGCCAGCAACTGCGGCCAGACGGGCCGATCAGGTCTGCCCGGCAACCTTCGTCGAAATGGCATTCATGTCCATCGCCCAGGGCAGCGCGGAGTTGCACCAGACCTGTTTGCCCGGCTTGAGTTGGGCGCGCTGCTTCACCGCACCCAGGCGCAGGCCGTACACCTGTGGATCGGTGGGTGTGGTGGCGTAGATCGGCGTGCCGCATTCGGGGCAGAAGGCCTGCGCGCGCTTGTTGCCGCTGGCGGCCGTCTTCACGTAGATCTTCGGCGTACCGCTCAGCAGTTTGAAGTTCTCTTTCGCGGCAGGCACCGAGGCGCGAAACGGCGAGCCTGAAAATACCTGGCAATCAGTGCAATGGCAGGCGGATACCGTGGCCGGATCGATCTCGGCTTCGTAAGTGATGGCGCCGCAATGGCATTTGCCGTCGATGTGCATGGGGTTCTCCATTGTGGTTTTGGCGAATGTGCAGCCGGTTGGCAAAATAACACCGACCTTGTGGCAGCGCCACCCCGCCGGGGGTCGGATCGATCAGGCCGGGTTGGTCAGGTCGCGCGGAGCTGCCCGTATGCCTTTTGCAGTACCCCGGCCGACTGTTCAAGGCGCTCGCGCTCTTCCGGTGCCATGTCCGGCGCCAGGATTTCGACCCCGCCCCCGGCGCTGATGACCGTTGGCATGGACAAGGCCACGTCGCGCAAGCCCAGAGTGCCATCCTGGACGCGCGAGACCGTGAGCACGCGGCGCTCACCACGCAGCATGCATTGCAACAGGTCCGCGGTGACGAGCCCGATGGCGTGATTGGTCGCGCCCTTGCGCCGGATGATCTGGTATGCGGCCGTGCGGACCTCTTCGGCAAGCAGCGACTCCTGATTGCGGTCCCATCCCTGCCAGCTTCTCAGGGGCACGCCGCCGATCTGCGCGCCTGACCACAGCACGACTTCGGAGTCGCCGTGTTCGCCCACGACCTGGGCGTGCACGGAATGGGGGTCAAGCTGCAGAACGCGGCCCAGCACTTGGCGCAGGCGGGCTGTATCGAGCATGGTGCCGGTACCGACCACGCGCGCCGGTGGCAGGCCCGATGCCTCGGTCATGACGCGCGTGAGCACATCCACCGGATTGGACACCATGACGATAATGCCGCGGCAGCCGGCGAGTTTGCGTCCGATGCCCTTGATGATTTCCGCGTTGTCGCGCAGCAGGTCGAGGCGCGATTCTCCGGGCCGGCCGTTGCGGCCGGCCGAAATCACGATGGCATCGGCGCCCGCGGCCTCCTCGATCGAGGCTGTGCGCACGGTGGCGGCCGGGTAGAACGAGGAGCCATGCGACAGGTCCATGGCTTCGCCTTCGGCCACGTCAGTGTTCATGTCGTGCAGCAGCAGTTCGTCCGCGATGCCCGAGTGCAGCGTGGAAATGGCCACGCTGGACCCGACCCAGCCGGTGCCGATGATGGCGACGGTGCGTTTCATGGAATTCTCCTTTGAAGAACACGTGGCTGCTTGCCGTGATGCGCCCACATCAATCCGTAGATAATGGCCCCAACCACCGCCACGCCGCCCACGATCAGATAGACGACGGTCTCGAAACGCGTGATCAGCGCCGCGCAGGCGAACAGGCCCAAAAGCGGCAAAACCGGCAGCCGGCCGAGGCTGAGGGGTACGCGAAACGGCCGCTTCAGGTCCGGTTGCCGGAAGCGCAGCATGATCAACGCAGCCTGCACGCCGATGAATACCAGCAGGATGCCCGTTGATGAAACGCTGGCGATGATTTTCACATTGCCCACGGGCAGGAAGGCGCAGGCACCGGCAAACAGCAGCAGGGCCGCGGCCCATGGCGTCTTGCGAACAGCGGTGGTACGCGCCAGAAGCGCCGGCATGTCGTCTTCGCGCGCCATGCCGAAAATCAGGCGACTGATGCTGATGAGTGCGATGAGTGCGGTGCTGGCGGTTGCGAACAGCGCCGTGACGGCCAGCGTCGTGCCCAGCCAGGGGGCAATCCTCGCGCCGGCCGCGGTCAGCGGTGATTCGCTGGCGGCCAGGCTTTGCGGATCCGCTGCGGCCAGCACCGTCCACACCACGAACAGGTAAATGACAGAAGTCACCATGGTGCTGAGCAGCAGGGCGCGCGGCACGTCCTTGGTCGGGGCATGTGCTTCTTCGGCCAGATTGGCCACATCCTCGAAGCCGAGGTAGATGAAGAACACCAGCGCCGCACCGCTGAATATCGATCCGGCGTTGGACCAGGTGGGCGCGACGACGGCCTCGAGCATGTCCAGCTTCAGCATGCCGCTGCCGACGAGGAGCAGCAGGCCGCCCACCTCGATGCAGATCAGCGTGATCGTTACCCAGGTGGACTGGCGGATGCCGGCGATATTGATCCCGGTGCACAGTGCCAGCAGCGCCAGCGCGATGGCCCAGGCCGGCACTTCCCAGAACACGCGCACATAGCCGCCGAAGGCGAGGCTCACTGCGGCGCAGGTTGCTGCCGTGTTGAGCATGATGAACCAGCCCGCGGCGAAGGACAGGAAGCGGACGCGGGGAAATCCGGCGCGCAGGAAGTGATACTCGGCACCGGCCTTTGGAAAGGCCGAAATCAGTTCCGCGTAGGACAGGGCCACCAGCAATGCGGCCAGCCCGGCCAGGATCAGGCTGACCCAGACCTGTGCGCCGGCAATGCCTGCCGCCGCACCAATGATGGTGTAGATGCCGGCGCCGATGATGGTGCCTACGCCATAGAAAACCAGGTGCGTCAGGTTGAGGGTACGGTGGAGCTGGTTGGCCATGGATGCACTTGATTCTAGCGCTCAATCCAGGCGGTGCGCGCCGCTTCCTGACAAAACGCGGCAAGTTGCATCAGCACGCTCTGCACGGCGAAGTTCGCGGCGGCGACGCCCCCTTGCGGCGTTTCGCTGCCTGCCGGAGCAACGGACGCGAATTTGCGCCAGGACGGCTGGCCGGGTTTGTTGAAGGCCGATGGTCTCGCGAAGGCAGCGCCATCAGGCCTGGTCCATGGCATTGCCTATGAAGCGCTGGCCGCGGCGCGCATTGATGTGCTTGATCGCTATTCCGCCGACGCCAAGATTGCGCGTTATCGCATCCGCGTGCTGGCCGATGATCGCCAGTACTGTCCGCGCTACACGCTGTGTTTTATCGAATTGCCCTGGCACGGCCGGCGATCCTGGCGGGTATCAAGACTTCGGCGGTGATCAACGTCGGCACGGCGACGATTGCGGCTTTCATCGGCGCCGGTGGTTACGGCGAACGCATTGCCGCAGGTCTGGCGCTGGTGATACAGGGCGTGTTTAAGTTGTTGGAGAGACGGGCGGTGCCGGGACGCTAGGATTTGGCGAGACTGGTGACGCAGGCGGCGATGGCGGCGATGACCGCAGGCTGTTCGCCGATGGCGGCGGTAATGTCGATAGTCAGTGCGCGATGCGCGATGCGCATTTTGTCCACGATGGCCGGCAGATCGCGCTTCAGGTGGCTGCCCTGGCCGAAGAACACCGGGACGATGGTGATGTGGGTGATGCCACGCGCAGCCAGGCTGGTGACAGCTTCTTCCAGCGAGGGTTTCATCAGGTCGAGGTAGGCGAGTTCCGCAATGACGCCTGGCGAGCCGGCGGTCACGGCGCGGCGCAGTTCCTCGAAGGGTTTGGCCCAGTCGGGATCGCGCGCGCCGTGCGCGAACAGCACCATGGCCCGGCGCGGGCCGGCCTGGTCATCCTGCATTCTGTAGTCCGCTGATCACAATTTGATCCTTAATGCTCGTGTAATAAATAGAGTAAATAGAAAATGATAATATCTTTGTTTGCTGCCGTGGCCTTGCCGAGTGGGGACATCATACGCTCCCTGGGTTGGACATGAGGGGCGAGGTACGGCTGGCGCAGCCGTGATCGGGTCGGGTGTCACCCGATGCCGGATCCAGGCTGCGCTTTATGTGGCCTTTCCTTTCAG
>CAMCYY010000007.1 GCA_945885335.1 Bordetella parapertussis | reverse complement strand
AATCGCGGTCCTTCGCGTTCTTGCTATTGAGCTTGATGTTCAGGCGCAGGTCGTTCACCGAGTCGGCGTTGCGCAGCGCATCTTCGTAGCCGATGCGGCCTTCCTCGTACAGGTCGAACAGCGCCTGATCGAAGGTCTGCATGCCCAGTTCGCGCGACTTCTTCATGATTTCCTTGATTTCGTGCACGTCGCCCTTGAAGATCAGGTCGGCAATCAGTGGCGAGTTCAGCATGATTTCCACCGCGGCGGCGCGGCCCTTGCCTTCCTTCAGCGGAATCAGCCGCTGCGCCACGAGCGCGCGCAGGTTCAGCGACAAGTCCATCAGCAACTGGGCGCGGCGCTCTTCGGGGAAGAAGTTGATGATGCGGTCCAGCGCCTGGTTGGCGCTGTTCGCGTGCAGCGTGCCGAGTGCGAGGTGGCCAGTTTCAGCAAAGGCCACCGCATGTTCCATGGTTTCCTTGTGGCGTATTTCGCCGATCAGGATCACGTCCGGTGCCTGGCGCAGGGTGTTGTGCAGGGCGTTTTCCCAGGAGTCGGTGTCCACGCCCACTTCGCGCTGCGTGATCAGGCTCTTGATGTGCGGGTGGGTGTATTCGATCGGGTCCTCGATCGTGATGATGTGGCCGTAATGGTTTTCATTGCGGTAGCCGATCATGGCCGCCAGCGTGGTTGATTTGCCCGAGCCCGTCCCACCCACCATGATGACCAGGCCGCGCTTGGTCATGATCACGTCCTTCAGCACCGGCGGAATATTCAGGTCCTCGAACTTCGGAATGCTGGTCGTGATCACCCGCAGCACCAGGCCGATGCTGCCCTGTTGTACGAAGGCATTGACGCGAAAGCGCCCGATGCCGCCAGGGGCGATCGCGAAGTTGCACTCCTTGGTGGCCTCGAACGAGGCTGCCTGCTTGTCGTTCATGATGGAGCGCGACAGGTCGGCGGTGTGCTGGGCGGTAAGCGGCTGGCTGGACACCGGGGTCATCTTGCCGTCAACTTTCATCGCCGGCGGAAAAACCACGGTGATGAACAGGTCCGATCCCTTTTTCTGGATCAGGAGCCGCAGCAGGTCGTACATGAATTTTGTAGCCTGTTCGCGTTCCATGGTTTGCCTCGTGTTCTGTAAAAAGTGCGTTGATGACCGACTGCGTGTTACGTGACGCCTTTACTTGACGCCTTTATTTGAAATTGTCCTTGTTCGCCGCCTTGGAGCGCGCCTCCTCCATGGACACCACATTGCGCTGCACCAGCGTCTGCAGGTTCTGGTCCAGCGTCTGCATGCCGAACTGCTGGCCGGTCTGGATCGCCGAATACATCTGTGCAATCTTGTTTTCTCGGATCAGGTTGTTGATGGCCGGCGTGCCGATCATGATTTCGTGCGCGGCAACACGGCCCGCGCCATCCTTGGTCCGCAGCAGCGTCTGCGCAATGATGGCCTTCAGCGAGGTCGAGATCATGGCGCGAATCATGTCTTTTTCCGCCGCCGGGAACACGTCAACGATACGGTCGATAGTCTTGGCGGCGGACGAGGTGTGCAGCGTGCCGAACACCAGGTGGCCGGTTTCCGCGCCGGAGAGCGCGAGGCGGATGGTTTCCAGGTCGCGCATTTCGCCCACCAGAATCACGTCCGGGTCTTCGCGCAGTGCGGAGCGCAATGCGTTGTTGAACGACAGCGTATGCGGCCCGACCTCGCGCTGGTTGATCAGGCACTTCTTCGATTCATGAACAAACTCGATCGGGTCTTCGATGGTAAGGATGTGGCCTTCCTCGACTTCGTTCTTGTGGTTCACCATGGCCGCCAGCGTGGTGGACTTGCCCGAGCCGGTCGGCCCGGTCACCAGCACCACGCCGCGCGGCTGGTCGGCGATCTGTTCGAAGATCTTCGGCGCCTTCAGGTCTTCCAGCGACAGGATCTTGGACGGAATGGTCCGCATCACCGCGGCCGCGCCGCGGTTCTGCACAAAGGCATTGACGCGGAAACGCGCCAGGCCGGGAATCGCAAACGAGAAGTCGCACTCAAGGTTCTCTTCGTAGAACTTGCGCTGACCGTCGTTCATGATGTCGTAGATCATCCCGTGCACGTCCTTGTGATCCATAGCCGGCAGGTTGATGCGCTTCATGTTGCCGTGCACGCGAATCATGGGCGGCACGCCTGCGGACAGGTGCAGGTCAGAGGCTTTGTTCTTGACAACGAAGGCCAGAAGTTCGGAGATATCCATATATAATCGTTGCGCTTCCCTGAAGATGGGGCACAGCGTGCCGGGTGCCCTCTGCTCGGTACCGGACCCCGTACCGGGTTCCGCGTTGAATTTCTGAGTGCCTGACTCTAACGCCCGCCTCACTTTAACGTCTTGTTGTGTCTTGATTATGGCAACAATCCCGACCACCTTGCAAGCAAGGCTTTCGACGGTTCGCGACCGCGTTGCCAATGCATGCGCGGCGGTTCGCAGGCCGACTGAATCAGTAGGCCTGGTGGCGGTGTCCAAGACCTTCCCCGCAACGGCAGTCCGCGAGGCTGCTGCAGGCGGACAGCGGGATTTCGGCGAGAACTATCTGCAGGAAGCGCTGGAAAAGCTCGATGCAACGGCGGATCTGCCCCTCATTTGGCACTTTATCGGGCCAATCCAAAGCAACAAGACCCGTCCCATTGCTGAACGTTTTGACTGGGTGCACACCGTCGATCGCGAAAAAATAGCGCGCCGCCTGTCCGAACAGCGCCCGGAAACGCGCGGACCGCTCAATGTTTGCATTGAAGTGAACGTCAGCGGCGAGGCGACCAAAAGCGGGGTTCCCCCGGCCGCCGTGCCGGCGCTGGCGCGCGTGGTGGCGGCGCTGCCGCGGCTCAGACTGCGGGGGCTGATGGCGATTCCGGAACCGACCGCGGATATGGATCTGCAGCGCCAGCGCTTTGCCACGCTGCGTGAATTGAACGAATCCTTGGTCCGCGAGGGCCTCGCTCTCGATACGCTGTCCATGGGCATGTCAGCCGACCTCGAGGCCGCCATCGCCGAAGGCGCTACCATGGTGCGGGTGGGTACGGCGATTTTTGGGGAAAGAACGAAAGCATGAAAATCGCATTTATCGGCGAACCTGTTACTAACAAGGGGATATCTCCCCTGGTATATCCCCTACTCTTGTTTTGATTGCACGCACCTCATGAAAATCACATTTATTGGCGGGGGAAACATGGCGCAGGCCATCATTGGCGGGCTGCGCCGTGGTGGCTTTGACGCGACGGACATCAAGGTCGCCGACCCGATGGCCGAGACCCGCGCAAAGCTCGCCAGCGAATTCGGTGTCAATGCTTCGGCCGCCGCCCCTGACACCGCACCCTACGGCGATCTCATCGTCATGGCGGTCAAACCGCAGCAGATGCGCGAAGCGGCGCTATCCATCCTGCCCGGCCTCAAACCGGAGCAAGTGGTGCTGACCATCGCCGCGGGCATACGCCTCACCGACCTGTCGCGCTGGCTGGGCGGCCATGCAAAACTCATCCGCTGCATGCCGAACACCCCGGCGCTGATCGGCGCGGGCATCACCGCAGCCTATGCCACCCCCGCTGTCAGCGCCATGGAAACCGGCAACGCCGAGCGCGTGCTCTCCACCATGGGCAAACTGATCTGGGTAAAGACGGAGCAGCTGCTCGATCCGGTGACGGCCGTATCGGGCAGCGGCCCGGCCTATGTGTTCTATTTCATCGAGGCACTGGAACAGGCGGCGGTCGAACTCGGCCTGGATGCAGATGCTGCGCGCACCCTCGCGCTGGAGACTTTTCTGGGCGCGGCAAAACTGGCCGCAGGTTCCACTGACGATCCGGCCACGCTGCGCGCGAAAGTGACCTCCAAGGGCGGCACCACCGAAGCAGCGCTGGCCGAGATGAACCGGCAGGCACTGAAGGAGGCGATCATCCGGGCGGTGCGCGCTGCCAACACGCGAGCGGGCGAACTCGGCGATGCGTTAGGGAAAAATTGATGTTGGCCCAGATCATCACGCTGATCCTCGACACACTGGGCACGCTGCTGGTCTATGTGCTGCTACTGCGCTTTCACATGCAGTGGCTGCGCGCGCCCTTCCGCAATTCGTTGGGCGAGCTGGTCGCGGGCCTGACGAACTGGTGCGTGCTGCCGGCGCGGCGCGTCGTGCCCGGCCTGCTCGGCCTGGACCTCGGCACGCTGGTGCTGGCCTGGCTGGTGCAGGCGTTAGTGCAGGCCATCCTGATGTCGCTGCGCGGCTATGACTTTGCCGGTGCGCCGGGCATCGCCTTCGTGATCTTGGGCGCCCTGTCAGCCGTCGAATTGATGCGCATGTCGGTGATGATCCTGATCGCCGCGGTCATCGCCCAGGCGCTGCTGTCCTTCATCGCACCCTACTCGCCGCTGGCCCCGGTGCTGGATGCCCTGACGCGGCCGTTCTACAAACCCTTTCGCCGCTTCATTCCGCCGGTGGGCAATATCGACCTGTCGCCGCTCGCGCTGATTCTCGCCGCGCAGATTGCGCTGATCGTGCTGGCGCAGTTGCGCGCCTTTGTCGCCGCTCCGTTCTAGGGTGCCGCTGAGCGCGTTGCTTTCGCCAATCGTTCGTCCTGAGCCTGCCGAAGGACGAACGCGGCGCAATACTCGTTTATGAGTTGGTATCGCAAAACCGCCGATGGCTGGCTGCTGACGCTGCATGTGCAGCCCGGGGCAAAGACCAGTGCCGTCTCCGGCATGCATGGTGATTCGCTGAAAATTCGCATTGCCGCGCCGCCGGTGGAGGGCAAGGCGAACGCCGCACTGATTGCCTTCATTGCCGCAGGATTGGATGTGCCGAAACGGCAGGTCAGCGTGGAGCGCGGTACATCGTCGCGCGAAAAGACCGTGAAGGTCACTGATCCGAACGCTGATCCGGCGCGGCTTGAAAATCCGTGAAAATGATCAAATCCAGATTAAAGCCGTTTATCCAAAAGCATTAAAATTGAAATTGTTATCACGGCATTGATGAACGATTGCCGTTACGGCATCGATCAGGCCTCGTACACCACCAGCCCGCCGACCAGCGTATAGCGCACCTTGCCCGGCAGCTCATAGCCGAGGAAGGGCGTGTTCTTGCCCTGACTCTTCAAGGCACCGGCGCTGATGCGCTGCAGGGATTCGGCATCGAAGATGCAGAGGTCGGCCGCTTCGCCGGCGGCGAGCGTGCCGGCCTGTGTGCCGACGCTGTAACCCAGAATCCGCGCCGGACCCTCTGTGACGATGGCCAGCACCTTTGCCAGCGGCAGCTTCATCTCCGCGCCCCACTTCAGCGCCAGCGGCAGCAGCAACTCGAGACCGGTGGCCCCCGGCTCGGCTTCGGAGAAGGGCACCTGCTTGGCATCCTCGTCCACCGGCGCGTGGTCAGAACACATGGCATCGATGGTGCCATCAGCCAGGCCCTGCCTCAGCGCCTCGCGGTCGCGCGCGCTGCGCAGCGGCGGAATCAGGTGGCAGTGCGCGTCGAAGTAGCCGATGTCCATTTCCGACAGATGGGCGTGGTGGGCCGACACATCGCAGCTCACCGGCAGGCCCTCGGCCTTCGCCTCGCGCACCAGCTCGACGCCGCGCGCCGTGGACAGGCGCTGCAGGTGCACGCGCGCGCCGGTGTCGCGCACCAGTTGCAATATCGTGGTGAGGGCGATGATTTCGGCCGAGGCCGGAATGCCGGCCAAGCCGAGGCGCGTGGCGACCTGGCCATCGTGCGCCACGCCGTCTTTCGCGAGGAAGCCGTCCTGTGCGCGCAGCCACACCGCAAAACCGAAGGTGGAGGCGTACTGCAATGAACGCCACAGCACCTGCGTGTCGGCCATCAGGGCGTCGGCCTGGGAGAAGGCCACGCAGCCGGCTTCCTGCAACAGCACCATTTCGGTCAGGCGCTTGCCGGCCAGCTGCACCGTCAGCGCCCCCAGTGGATGCACATGGGCCAGGTTCAGGCCGCGCGCGCGGTACTTCAGCATCTCGACCAGGCCGGGTTCGTCCAGCGGCGGATCAGTGTCGGGCGGACACACCAGGCTGGTAATGCCGCCGGCGACTGCGGCATGCATTTCGGTTTCCAGCGTGGCCTTGTATTCAAAGCCCGGTTCGCGCAGCCGCGCTGAAAGATCCACGAGCCCGGGCGCCACCACGAGGCCAGTGGCGTCGATGGTGCGCTGCGCCTTGAAGTCTGCCGGTGCGCCGCCGATGGCAAGGATGCGGCCGGCAGCGATATAGATGTCCTGCTTAGCGTCGGTGCCGCTCTTCGGATCGATGACGCGGCCGTTCTTGATGTGGATTTTCATCTCAGTTTCCAGCAAGTATGGACATCACAGCCATGCGCACGGCGATGCCGAAAGTGACCTGCGGCAGGATCACCGAACTCGGTCCGTCGGCCACCGCCGAGTCGATTTCGACACCGCGGTTCATCGGCCCCGGGTGCATGACAATGGCATCGGGTTTCGCCAGCGCGAGCTTCTCCGGCGTCAGGCCGTAGCTCTTGAAGAACTCCTGCGCCGAAGGCAGCAGCGGCCCGTTCATGCGCTCGTTCTGCAGTCGCAGCATGGCGACCACATCAACGCCGGCCATGCCCTTGCTCATGTCATGGAACACCTTCACACCCAGTTGCTCCACGCCGGCGGGCAGCAGCGTCTTCGGTCCGATCACGCGCACGTCGGGCACCCCCAGCGTGGTGAGGCCGTGGATCAGCGAGCGCGCCACGCGCGAATGCAGGATGTCGCCGATTACCGCCACCGACAGCTGCGAGAAGTCCTTCTTGTAGTGGCGGATCGTATAGAGGTCGAGCAGACCCTGGGTCGGATGGGCGTGACGGCCATCGCCGGCATTCACCACATGCAGGTGGGGATGCGGCGCGACGTGGCGCGCGATCTGGTAGGGCGCGCCGCTCGAGGCATGGCGCACGATGAACATGTCGGCGTGCATGGCCGAGAGATTGTCCACCGTGTCGAGCAGTGACTCGCCCTTGGCGGTGGAGGATGTGTTGATGTTCAGGTTGATGACATCTGCAGACAATCGCTTGGCGGCGATCTCGAACGTGGTGCGCGTGCGCGTGGAATTTTCGAAGAACAGGTTGAACACCGACTTGCCGCGCAACAGCGGCACTTTTTTCACATCGCGTTCAGTCAGGCCGACGAAGGAATCAGCGGTGGACAAGATGTGCAGCAGCGTGTCAGCCGGAAGGCCCTCCACCGACAGCAGGTGCTGCAGTTCACCGTTCGCGTTGAGTTGGGGGTTGTTCATTTACTTCCGCTCCCGGTGGCGGTCGGACAGACTGAGATTGAAATTGCCGGTGTCGCCGCGATCCAGCACAAGGACCTGCTCGGCCGGCACTGCGAAATCGCCGCCGCGATACTGCGCGGCAATCGGCAGCTCGCGCCCGCCGCGATCGACCAGCACGGCGAGTTCGATTTTTGCGGGCCGGCCGTAGTCGAACAGCTCGTTCATGGCGGCGCGCACGGTACGACCGGTGTGCAGCACGTCGTCCACGAGCAGCACATGGCGTCCCTGCACATCGAAGGGCACCTGCGAGGGTTTGACGTTGCGCGACAGCCCGGTCTGATCGAAGTCGTCACGGTAGAAGGAAATATCGAGCACCCCCAGCGGTTGCGCAAGGCCCAGTTCGCGATGCAGGCGCTCGGCCAGCCAGGCGCCACCGGTCATGATGCCGATGACGCCGGTGTCGGGCGTGACCTGCGGGCGCACCAGGCGTAGCAGTTCCTTGTACAAGGTCTCTGCATCAGGAAGTCCGTGCTTTGAGCTCATTGGCGCCGTCCGAGGTAATCCTGCAGGATGATCTGTGCCGCCAGTGCATGCGACTCGTGCTTGTGCTCGCGCCCACCGCGGCCGCGCTCGCGCAGCAGGTCTTCCGCGGCAGCCGAAGACAGGCGCTCGTCGGAAAAATCCACCGGCAGGCCGAAGCGGCCTTCGAGCTGGCGCGCAAAGCGCCGCGCACGGCGCGTCATATCGTGTTCACTGCCATCCATGGCAAGCGGCAGGCCGACAATCAGGCGCGCGGGCCGCCATTCGGCGATCAGCACCTCGATGCGGGCAAAGCGCTCGGCGTTTGACTCGGCGGCAATGTGTTCCAGCGCATGGGCCAGGCCTGTTTCGGCATCCCCGACGGCAATGCCGATATGTTTTTCGCCGAAATCGAAGGCCAGCAGCGCGGAAGAGGGCGGAAGGTTCACGGCGGTCACCCGGGCCCCCGGGCGCTGATCCACATGGATGCCGGGCTCATGCATGCCCCGCCTCATCGGACAGGCTGGCGTAATTCACGCCCAGCAGCCCCATCGCCGCCGGCAGGCGATCTGCAGCCGGCAGGTCGAACAGGATCGCGTCCTTCGCCTCGACGGTCAGCCAGGCGTTCTGCTTGAGCTCGCTCTCCAGCTGGCCCGCGCCCCAGCCCGAGTAACCCAGCGTGATCAGGAATTTCTCCGGGCCTTTGCCCTGGCCGACTGCCTCGAGGATGTCCTTGGTGGTGGTCAGGCCGACGCCCCCATTGACTGCCAGCGTGGATTTCCAGCCACCCACGGGGTTGTGCAGGACAAACCCGCAGTCTGTCTGCACCGGACCGCCGAAGTACACCGCAGAGCGCCCGACCTGCTCAGAGTTCAGCGACAGGCTTAGGCGGTCAAACAGCGTCGCCAATGTCAGGTCCGTGGGTCGATTGACGACCACGCCCAGTGCGCCATCAGCGTTGTGCTCACAGATATAGGTCAGCGTACGGGAAAAATTCGGATCGGCCATGCCGGGCATGGCAATCAGGAAGTGGTTGGTGAGATTGACTTGATCCACTGGGGCCGTATTGTAATCTCTGGGGCCCACCTGCACAATTTCCGGACGCTAAGGCCCCACATGCCCGCATCATCCTCCCGCAAAGACATCGAGCGCGCCCTGGTCTGGTTCCGGCGCGACCTGCGCTTTATCGACCACGCTGCGCTCTACCACGCCCTGAAGCAGGCGCGCCAGGTGTGGTGCGCCTTTTTGTTCGATACCGACATCCTGGACGCCCTGCCTTCCCGCCGTGACCGGCGCGTGGAATTCATCTGGCATTCGTTGCGCGAGCTTGACGAAGTCCTGCGCGAGCATGGCGGCGGGCTGATCGTGCGCCATGGGCGGGCTGTCACTGAAATCCCGGCGCTCGCCGCCGCGCTCAAGGTCAACACGGTCTTCACGAACCGCGACTATGAACCAGCGGCCGTGGCGCGCGATGCCGCAGTCGCCACCTTACTGTCCGAGGCCGATATCGATTTCGAGTCCTTCAAGGACCAGGTGGTGTTCGAGCGCGATGAGGTGCTCACGGCCACAGGCACGCCTTATTCTGTGTTCACGCCCTACAAGAATGCCTGGCGCAAGAAGCTCGATGCCTTCCATCTGAAGCCCTACCCGGTGGAAAAGTACGCCACAGCATTGGCCAAACCGCCAGCCGGCATGGTGCGCATGCCGGCGCTGAAGGACCTGGGCTTTACGAAGACTAATCTGCTGACCATACCGATCCAGCCCGGCCTGTCAGGTGCCGCGGCCCTGTTCGAGGATTTCCAGGAACGCATGGCCGGATACGACCGGGCGCGCGACTTCCCTGCGCTCAAAGGCCCCTCCTACCTGTCCGTGCACCTGCGCTTTGGCACGATTTCCATACGGCAGCTCGCCGCGGCGGCCGAGCGGCAGGCCGGACGCGGCGCCGAGGTCTGGTTGTCAGAACTCATCTGGCGCGATTTCTATTTCCAGATCCTGCACCATCATCCGCGCGTCGTTGGTCGCGCTTTCAAACCCGAATACGACAGCGTGGTGTTTGACAATGATCCAGCGCTGTTCGCCGCCTGGTGCGAGGGCCGCACCGGCTATCCGCTGGTGGACGCGGCGATGCGCCAGATCAATGCCACCGGCTACATGCACAACCGCCTGCGCATGGTGACCGCCTCGTTTCTAGTAAAGGACCTGCATGTGGACTGGCGGCTCGGTGAAAAGTACTTCGCCGACCAGTTGAACGACTTCGACCTGTCGGCCAACAACGGCGGCTGGCAATGGGCGGCCTCAACGGGCTGCGACGCGCAGCCCTACTTTCGCATTTTCAATCCGGTGACCCAGTCGGAGAAATTCGATCCGGAGGGAAAATTCATCCGGCGCTATGTGCCCGAACTCGCGAAGATGCCGGCAAAGCATGTTCATGCGCCTTGGGGCATGGGGCCGCTGGAGCAGCAGGCCGCCGGTTTCGTGCTGGGGCGCGACTACCCGATGCCGGTGGTGCACCACGACCTGGCACGGCGCATCACGCTGGAACGTTACGGCGAGGCAAAATCCGCGCGCAAAGCTATTTGAACAGCCTCAAACCTGCCCGGCAGAAGCCAGGAGACACAAAAAAGAAACGGCCCACGGGTCACCCCGGGGGCCGTCCTTTTAATCAAAAAGCGGATCAATGCGCAGAAGCCTCGCGGCCTCCGCAGCAGGATCAGGCCGCTTTCAGATTGCCGGCTGCCTGCTTGCCGCGCTCTGTCAGGATGTCGAAGCTGACGCGTTGATTTTCGTTCAGCGTGCTCATGCCGGCCTTCTCGACCGCGCTGATATGAACGAATACATCCTTGCCGTCACCCTCAGGCTGGATGAATCCGAAACCCTTGGTGCTGTTGAACCACTTTACTGTACCGATAGCCATATTGG
The DNA here is from genome assembly GCA_945885335.1 of Bordetella parapertussis. Taxonomy (GTDB): domain Bacteria; phylum Pseudomonadota; class Gammaproteobacteria; order Burkholderiales; family SG8-39; genus CAIYPG01. The sequence goes on along the minus strand of CAMCYY010000007.1, from coordinate 22,138 downwards.
CCTCCTTGTAAACCCACCGCAGTTTAAAACGCGACAGGTTCATATTCCGCGCGCAACTCGGGCGCGGTAGCGAACAACCTTAGCGTTTAGGGTGACTTGGTAGGAACCAACCGCAGGAGGAACAAATGGCAGGTTGGGTAGCTGAAGAAGACAGGCCAGTACGTAGAGATTGCCGGCAAATAGTGTGCCTGCGCGGACACATTGTCAATCGGAATTTTCGGCAAGCCCGCGTCCTGATTGGGGCTTCCGGCCGCTCCTAAGCCTCTCTGGGAGAAGCGTTTTTCAAAAAACCGGCGATATGACCGAGCAATTCATCTTCGCGATAGGGCTTGCCGAGGAAGACGTTCACGCCGATGTCATGTGCATAATTCTGGTGCTTGTCTGCGGTGCGTGAACTGATCATCACAATGGGCAGGCCAGCCAGGCGCGCATCGGCGCGCACATTGCGCGTCAAGTCAAAACCGTCCATGCGCGGCATTTCGATGTCCACCAGCATTAGATCGGGCACCGCTTCCTGCAGTTTTTCCAGCGCCTCGACACCATCCTTGGCCACGACCACGACGTAGCCATTGCGCTCCAGCAGACGGCTGGTGATCTTGCGCACGGTCAGCGAATCGTCCACCACCATCACCATGGCGGGTACGGGTACTGCTTCTGCACTCGGCGCTGCGGCCGCACCCGCACCCGCAATCGCCGCACGCGCGGCCAGGGCCACCGGACTCATGATGAGCACGATGTCGCCCGAGCCGAGCACCGTGGCGCCGGCCACACCGGTGACATTGCGCAACTGCGGACCGATGGCCTTCACCACGACTTCCTGGTTGCGGCCGACAATTTCGTCGACATGCACGGCCATGGCGCTGGCGCCACTGCGCAGCAGCAGCACCGCGGCGAGGCGCTTTGGCTGTGGCACGGCCTGCATTTCCCCCAGCAGGTGCGGGAAGTAATGCAGCGCATAACGGCGCCCGCGCCACTCCACCTGGCGCGCCGCATACAGCGCGGCCAGTTGTTCTGGACGGTATTGCATGACCTGCTCGACAATCACTGCAGGCAGCGCCAGCAGCCGCTCTCCAGCGCGTACCAGCACAACCTGGGTCACCGCCAGCGTGAGCGGCAGGTGGACGATGACGCGCATGCCCTTGCCGGGCTCGGTCACCAGTTCCGCGCGGCCGCCCAGCGAAGCGACTTCGTTGCGCACCACATCCATGCCGACACCGCGGCCCGCCGCCTGGGTGAGTTCATCGGCGGTGGAAAACCCGGGCAGGAACACCAGGTCGGCCAGTTCCTCCGGCGGCAGTTCGATGTTTTCGGCCAGCAGGCCTTTTTGCACCGCCTTGGCGCGGATGCGTGCAAGATCGAGTCCAGCGCCGTCATCGGACAGCGCGAGGCGCATCTCGCTGCCTTCCTGCGACACTTCGATACGTATTTCGCCGATGTCCGCCTTGCCCTGCTGCGCGCGCACCTCGGGCGCCTCGATGCCATGCACGATGGCATTGCGCAGCATGTGCTCCACCGGCGCGGTGATGCGCTCGAGCACGGCGCGATCCAGTTCCACGCTGCCGCCGCGGATGTCGAGGTTGGCGCGCTTGCCGACATCCTTGGCAGTCTGGCGCACGATGCGGTACAGACGCTCGGACAGCGTGCCAAAGGCCACCATGCGCACGCGCATCAGGTCCTGCTGCAATTCACGGTTCAGACGCCCTTGCGCCGCGAGCGCGGCGTCGGTGCCATCCACCGCGCGATTCAGGTTCTGGTGCACGGTCTGCACGTCGTTCACCGACTCGGCCATCATGCGGGTCAGTTCCTGGAAGCGCGTGAAGCGGTCGAACTCGAGCGGATCGAAACCGGCCTTGTTGCTTGCATCGGCGGCGACCGACTGCATCTGCGATTCGGCCTGGATCTCGATTTCGCGCAACTGGCCGCGCAGGCGCACCACGTTGTCGGTCAATTCCTGCATGGCGGTTTTCAGCAGGCGCAGCTCGCCTTCGATGCGGCTTCTCGCAATGGCGATTTCGCCGGTCTGGTTCACCATGCGATCGACCACTTCAGCGCGCACGCGCAGCATGGACGCAGCCCCTACCGCTTCATCGCGCGGCATCGTCGGCGTTGCGCCTGCATCGGGCGCCGCCGCGGCAACGGCCGGCGCGGGTTGCCGCAACGTATCGAGCAGCCGGACGGCGCGATCGAACGAAGCCTCCAGTTCATCGTGGAGCTTTGCTTGCGCGTGGCCCGCAACGAGCGCCGCCTCGACGCGGGACTCCATGTGGTGGGTGATCTCGCCCACCGCCATGGCGCCGGTCATTCGCGCACTGCCCTTCAGCGTATGCAGGCTGCGTTGCAGGGCCTGGGCTGCCGCGGCAAAGCCGGTGCTGTTGCCCGGCCCGCCATCCGCCTTGCGCCAGGCACGCAGCCCCTCATCGATAGCGGGGACCAGCTCGCCGGCCTCCTCGATGAACAGGGGCAGCAGTTGCGGATCAAGCTCATCCTGCAGGCGCTGCTCACGCCGCTGCGGCAGCGCATCTGATGCCGGTTCAACCGCGACCGGCACAGACGGCAAAGCGGGCCCAGACAGTTTGGGCAGCCCGGACAGGACGGGGACGGCAGCAAGAGCGCCTTCCTCGACGCGCGCCAGCGAACCTTCCTCCTCCGGCAGCAGGGCATTCGGATCGGGCACCTCGAAACCGACAGCACTTTCCACCATCGAGGCAATCGCCTCGATCGCTTCATTCACCAGCACCTGTTCTTCCTCGGCCAGCGTGTCCTTGGAGAACTGTTCCAGCGCAGCCTCAACCGCATGGCCCAGCTCGCGCAGGGCGGATAGCTCAACCGTGCCCGCAATGCCGGTCAGCGTATGCACCGCGCGCAGCATGTCATCCGTGACAATGCCATGCTGGTTCAGGATTTCATGTTCTGCGCGCAGCGTACCGACCAGCGCATGCGCCTCACCGCTGAATATCGTGAATACCGTGGTCGTAATGCGTGCGTCACCCAGCTGGACGTAATCCTCCTCGACTGGCAACGGCGAAGACTCAGCGGCAGCAGTGGTGGCAGCAGCGGCGGCAGACGCTGCGATTCCGGCCATGTCCTCCCTCGTCACATCCTGTATCTCGGCAACGGGCACGAAAGACGTGGAGGACTCTACGGGGGACTCCACCGGAAGCTCCGGAGTCGATTCGGCCGGAACCAACGGCGCGGAATCGGCAACGACGGCAACAGGTATGCCGGTCTTCACCGCCTCGGCCAGTGACGCAAGCAGTCCGGCATCGCCGATCTGCGCGCCGGCCTTGAGTGCAGCAACACTGTCGACAAAATAACGCGCGGCTTGTGCAATCAGATCGAGCAACACGGGGGTGGCCAGCCGCGCATCCTGCAGCCACCAGTTCAAGGCCTGTTCCACGGTCCAGGCAGCTTCGCCGAGGCGATTCAGTCCGACCATGCGGCCGCTGCCCTTCAGCGTGTGAAAACCGCGCCGTATGGTAATCAGCGCTTCCTGGTCTGCATCATTGCCGCGCAGCCTCGCCAGTTGCGTTGCAATGTTCGCGAGGACTTCGTCGGCCTCCTCGAGATAAATGCCGAGCAGTTCCGCTTCGACATTATCGGCATCGACGACAGCGGACTTCGTTGCCGGTGGCGCTGCAAATGTCGTTACAGGCGCCGGAATTTCCGCTGCCCGTTCTTCAACCACTTGTTCTGCGACCGGAGGTGGTTCTGCCGCCGCATCCTCTACCGGCCGTTCCATTTGCGGCAGCGAAGGCTGCATGGGCTGCAACAGCGCGTCGAAATCAGCGGCCTCGTTGCGCGCCAGCGCGGCGATGTAGAAACCCAAGCCCGAAAGTGTCTGCGCTACGGCTTCAAAATCCTCTTGGCGCGGCGCATGGCGTGCATCGGCCAGGCGCGCGATCACCAACTCGGTCTTGGCCAGCGCATCATGTGCGCGCGCCTCGCCCAGCATTTCCAGGGCGCCGGTCAGCTGGTGCATGTTCGCGGCGACCGAAGCCAGCGCATCGCGCTGTGACGTGTCGCGGAAAAAGGCGTCCAGGACCTGTTCGATGGCACGCAGGTTCGCCTGCATCTCGGCCACGACCTGTTCGATCACCAGACGTTCCTGCGCCTGGCGCGACATCTCGTCGAGCAGCGGGATGTCCGGCGTGGTGCGCAGCAGGCTGCCGGCAATCGCACCTTGCAGCCGCGCGCACAGGAAGCGGCTTTGCTCGCCGAAGGCCTCGTTCAGCGAAGCAGGATCAGCCGCCAGGCTCTCCAGCGCGTTTTCCGCGAGCAGCAGTGCCGTTGCCGTTTCCAGCGCTACCGCCTCGCTCATCTTCGCCGGATCAACAGCCAGCGCGTCACCGACCTCCGCAATCTGCACCGACAAGGCTTCGAAATCAGCATTGCCAAGACCGGCGACAGACTGTGAATGCCCCCTCGCCGCGGCAACGAATGCTGCCAGCGCCTCGGTGCCACCGGCCGTATCCGCTGCGTAGCGGCTCCAGGCGTCCTTGGCCTGCCCCAGATGCTCCCGCGTAATCTTGAGCTGCGGCGACTCCGCAGGCACCGCTCCTGCGGCATCACCACTCGGAATGGTTTTCACGAGCTGGAAGGTATCCTGCACCTGCCGGATCAAGTCACTGTCGGCGCGCGCCAGCGCAACGCAATACAGCGTTTCGCGCATCAGCCGCTCATCGATAACCGGCGCGCCTTCGGTAAGGCGCCGCATCTGGCCCTCGACGCGATTGCAGAAGCGCCGCAGGTCCACGCCCCATTCAGACAGATCGGCCGGCAGTGCATTGCGCGCAATCGCGTCAAAGCCGGCAGTGGCCACCCACCAGAAGGCGCGCTGCGGTACCGAGCCCTGGGCCTGTTCGATCGCATCAACGGCCGCGTGCATCTCCCCGGCGCCAGCGCCCTCCCCCTTCAGCCAGGACAGCAGTCCGCGCTGGAAACGCGTGCGCTGGTCGCGGAAGTATTTCGACACCTCTTCTGAGTGCAGTTGCACCGGCGCACGGTCGCGCCAGGGCGGGCGGAACGCGAGGCCAGGGAAATAAAGGTCTATCGGGTCAGCCGCGGAAAGGCCTGGGGCGCGTGCCGCGCGCAACTCGCGGTAGAGCGGATAGAGGCGCAGCGGCTGGTTCGGCGTGCCGACCATGATGGCATCAAGGTAGGCGGCAATGCCGGCAAAACCGCGCTCGGCTGCGGCGACTGCATCGGCGATGTGCACCGCGCCGCGGCCGATGTCATCGAGCAGAGCTTCGACTTCCTCGGAGAGGCGCGTAACACCATCGAGGCCGACGATCTGCAGCGCGCCATGCGCCTGATGCAGGTGGCCATGGCTGGCCTTGATCTGCACCGCATCGCCCGCGGCAAATGCGCGCAATGCCTCCAGTCCACGCTGCATGGACAGATCGATCTCGCCCTTCACCCACGACAAGGGTCCGGTATCGAATTCAGCGCGGCGGTTCATGGCGTGCGGTGTGTGGTGCATAGGGCAGACAGGTGCCGGCGTGCGCAGCCGGTCAGCTGATCTTGAAGTTGGAGACCGAGTTCTTCAGTTCCTGGGCGAGGCCGGCAATCTCGGAAATTGATACGGCGGTCTGCTGCGTGCCCTGGGTGGTCTGCTCGGTGATCTTGTAGATGTCGGCCATGTTGCTCGCGGCAGCCGAGGCAGCCTGCGACTGGGCCTTGGTGTTTGCAGTGATCTGCGCTATGAGGCCAGCGAGTTTTTTCGACACCTCGCCGATTTCGCCCAGTGCCTGACCGGCAGCATCGGAGAGCTTCGTGCCCTCCACCACGCCCTGCGTGCTTTTTTCCATCGCCGACACCGCGTCCTGCGTGTCGGTCTGAATGGTTTTCACAATGGCGCCGATCTGCTTGGTCGCCTCAGCGGAGCGCTCCGCGAGGCGCTGCACTTCCTCGGCAACGACGGCAAAGCCGCGTCCCGCCTCACCGGCACTGGCGGCCTGGATTGCCGCGTTCAGCGCCAGCACATTGGTCTGCTCGGTGATGTCTGAAATCAGCTCCACGATTTCGCTGATCTCCTGCGAGGATTCGCCGAGGCGTTTGATGCGCTTGGCGGTCTCCTGGATCTGGCCGCGGATTTCATTCATGCCGGCAATGGAGTTGTGCACCGCGTGTGCACCCTTCTGCGCCGCATCCAGCGACTGGCTGGCAACACCTTCGGACTGGGAGGCACTTTGCGAAATCTGCGTCATGGCTCGCGCCATGTTCAGCACCGAGCCGGTGGTCTGCTGGATTTCGCGTGACTGGTATTCGGCTGCAGCCAGCAATCGCGTCGAGGTCTGCTGCGCCATCTCGGCCGCATGGGTCACCTGCGCCGCCGCATCATTGATGCTGCCGACCAGCTTGGAGAGCTCCTCAATCGTGAAATTCACCGAATCGGCAATCGCACCGGTGATTTCCTCGGAGACAGTGGCGCGCACACGCAGATCGCCGTCGGCCAGCTGGCCCATTTCATTCATCAGCTGCAGGATGGCGTCTTCGTTCGCCTTGTTCTGACGCACGCTCTCCAGCCGCATGCGCTCCGACTCCGCGGTACGCAGGCGCTCATCGTTGACGTAGACCTGCACCATCATCCAGATCACGCCGGAGGCGAGCAGCACCAGAACGGCCAGCACGATGAAATTCTTCGAACGCGCCGCGAGCTGCTTTTCATAGGCGCCGACCACGCGCCCGGTTGCCTCGAGCAGCGTTTCCGAATCATCCACGACGCGACGCGCAGCATTTTTTGCCGCCGCCAGTGGTGCGAGGTTCGTGAGGATGGCCGCAGCCGCGCCTTGGTAATCACGATAGACGCGCTCCAGTTCCGACAGGCGCGCCTGGACCTCCGTTTCGCGCGGCGACAGCACGCCCGGCGTATCGCCAGCGCGGCGCAGGCTGGCGAGCACGGTACCGAAGGCCTCGGCATCGCGCGTCATTTGCGCAGCGCTTTCCGGCTCGGCCTCCTCGCTGCCCAGCAGCGTGGTGGCACTGCGTGCCATGCGCTGGGTCAGGGTCACGAGCTGACCGGCGGCAGCCAGCTCCCGAGGCGGCGCACCCGCCTGGGTCTTGAGCACCTGCACTTTCTCGGCAAGGTCCAGCAGCGCCGGGTTGTTGTTGTTCAACGATCGCGCGGCGGCGCCGAGGCCGGCCAGGTTTTTCTGCTGCGGCAGGATGAGCGTGAGGTTGCGCTCGGTCTTCTCCCACTCCCTGGACAGCGTATCGAGCAATGGCTGCACTGCGTCAGGGCTGGGCGGAATGCGGCGATTCTCGATTTCGCCGCCCTGGATCAGCAGCGTCTGCGCGGCAACAAACTGGTCGCGCGACTCCTGCAGTTGGCGAAAGGCCTGCGCATTGCCCGACAAGCCGCCCTGCGTTGCCTTCGGGATGCGCTGCGTCAGCATGCGCATGTCGGCAGCGGTGGATACATAGCTCGCGCCATAGGTCGCTTCGCGGTAATCCAGCGTCACGAATATGCCGGCCACCGTGACCAGCACGAGCAACAGGCAGGGCGCCGATCAGCGGCAGCGGTCTGACCGTGTCCCCTGCGGATTTCACAACGGCTGCGTTGCCACCATCCTCGCCATCCACCCCTTTGATCGCCATGACTTAATCCGTCCTCATGCGGTTGCGCCCGCAGTCGCGTCGTTGCGACCTGCGTGCAGAAAATTTTCATCGGCCACCAGCGCCGCGATATCCAGTTCCCGCCATGCCTGGCCGTTGCTGTCGCGCAATGCCGCGCCCTGCCACGGCGCGGCATTGCCTGCCGCCACCGCCATGGGCTGGAGGCGTTCCAGGTTGCGCAGCCCGATCATGTGATCCACCAGCAGCGCGCAATGCGCCTGCAGGCGCCCTGCGACCAGCACCAGGCGTGATGCCGTGGTCCGCGATGCCGGCATGCCGCCGGTGATCAACGACAAGTCCACCACGCCCACCAGGTTGCCGCGCACATTGGCGAGGCCCAGGTACCAGGGCTTCGTCAACGGCACTGGCGCCATGCGCTCCGCGACGTCGGCCAGAGGCAGGATTTCGCCCACCTCATCGAGCCTGAGCAGCCAGAAATCGCTGCCCGACTGCACGCCAAGGCGCGAGGTCGGCGCCGGCCCGGCCGACGCCTCCCTGAGGCGCTGGGCAAGTGACTCCTGAAACGTCCGCAGGCTGAAGTTGTTCGCCATGGTCGAATGGGCTGGGTCATCGTGCCGGCAGCACCGCCTTCACCGCATGAATGCGGCAGGTCAGGGCATGGCGACGATTTTTGCCAGCAACTCCTTTGCGTTGATCGGCTTGACCAGGTATTCCTTCGCCCCCTGTCGCATGCCCCAGACCTTGTCGGTTTCCTGGGACTTGGTGGTGCACAGGATCACCGGAATATGCTGGGTGGCCGCGTCACGCGCGATGGTGCGCGTGGCCTGGAAACCATTGGTGCCCGGCATCACAACATCCATGAGGATGAGGTCGGGCAGCTCGGCCTTGGACTTGGCCACCGCCTCCTCGCCGTTTGTCGCGATGACGCAGGTGTAGCCTTGGCGCGACAACGTCTCGAGCAGAAACTGCCGCTCGGTGGGCGAGTCATCGACGATGAGGACTTTTTTGACCGACACGCTGCCCGCCGCCCTCAGGACCGTGCGACGGCGTGGTCGCCGACCGTCTTCAGCAGGGATTCCCGGGTAAAGGGTTTGGTGAGGTATTCGTCGGAACCCACCATGCGGCCGCGGGCGCGATCGAACAGCCCGTCCTTGGAAGACAGCATGACCACGGGGGTATCGGAGAAACGCGCATTCTTCTTGATCAGGGCGCAGGTCTGGTAACCGTCCAGCCGTGGCATCAGGATGTCGCAGAAAATGATGTCGGGCTGGTGGTCGGTGATCTTGGCAAGCGCGTCGAAACCGTCTTCCGCCAGGATGACGGTACAGCCGGACTGCACCAGGAAAATTTCGGCGCTGCGGCGTATGGTGTTCGAGTCATCGATCACCATGACTTTGACACCGGAAAGCTTCCCCGTATCACTCACTTTTCCACTCCCCGCACAGGCCCGATGTGCATGTTCCGGCATTGCCTGGCGAAACCCCTCCCGGGGGGCAAAAAACCGGAGTGAAACGACTATACCGTCGAACCCACAACTGCAAAAACCGCACCGGCCACGCCCCCCACCCTGACCCCGGTGCGGCAGGCGCCTTCGGGTGTCAGATGGCAGTCAGATGACGACCATTTCGAAGTCTTCCTTGCGGGCACCGCATTCCGGGCAGGTCCAGTTCATGGGCACGTCTTCCCAACGGGTTCCCGGCACAATGCCGTCTTCGGGCAAACCTGTTGCTTCGTCATAAATCCATCCGCAAATCAGGCACATCCAAGTTTTGTAGGTCTGGGCGGTTTCCATCATGCAATTCAGGTGCTTGGGTTACAATGAACACCCGCATCTTACCCGGTTGACCGGCGGGCCGCCACCTAAAAAACCCGCTAACAACAACCGTTTATGTCGTCTTCCGCCCCCCCTTCCAACTCGCCCGCGATTGTGCTGTCCTTCGCCGCGTCCGACCCGACCGGGGGAGCCGGCATCCAGGCCGATCTGCTCACGCTGTCCTCCATGGGCTGTTACGCCCTGTCGGTAATCACCGCCATCACGATCCAGGACACGGCCGGCGTGGAGGACGTCCTCGCAATCGATTCGGACTGGGTTGCAGACCAGGCCCGGGCCCTGCTCGAGGACATGCCGGTGGCGGCATTCAAGATCGGCATGATGGGTAGCGTGGAGAACATCGTAGCGATTGCCGAAATCGTCTCCGACTACCCGGATGTGCCGCTGATTCTCGACCCCGTGCTCGCCTCCGGACGAGGCGATGAGCTGGCCTCCGAGGACATGATTGCCGCCATGACCGAGTTGTTGCTGCCGCAGACCACGATCATCACGCCAAACAGCCACGAGGCACGGCGGCTGGCGCGCGCCCAGTCTGTGGATGACGACGAGACCGAAGAAGAAGACCCCGACCTCGCCGAATGCGCGAACCGCCTGCTGCGCCTGGGCTGCGAATATGTGCTGATTACCGGCACGCACGAGAACACGACCCAGGTGATCAACACCCTGTACGGCGACAACGGCGTCATTCGTGCCGATGAATGGGAACGCCTGCCTGGCAGCTACCACGGCTCCGGCTGCACGCTCGCCTCCGCCATCGCCGCCACTCTGGCGAATGGCCTGGACATCCCGGATGCCGTGCGTGAAGCACAGGAATACACCTGGCAGACCCTGGCAGCAGGGTTTCGCCCCGGCATGGGGCAGTCCATACCGGATCGATTTTTCTGGGCACGGGAACTGGATGAAGGTCGCAAGGGTTGACGTTACAGGGGTTGGAGTGAAAAGCACGGACCTGATTCGGGGCCTGTACGCCGTCACGCCGGACGAAGCAGATACCGCTGCGCTCCTCGACAAGGCTGCGCGCGCCCTGCGCGGCGGTGCGGCGGTGCTTCAATACCGCAACAAGACCGCCACTGCGGCCCTGAAGCGGCAACAGGCCGCAGCACTCGTGGCATTGTGCCGCACCCATGACGCAATCTTCATCGTCAACGATGATGTCGGGCTTGCGCTGGAAGTCGATGCGCACGGCGTGCACCTGGGTGGAGAGGATGGCGATTTGTCCGAGGCGAGGCGGCGCATCGGTCCGGCGAAGCTGCTCGGCGCATCCTGCTACAACCGCATGGCACTGGGCATTGCCGCAAAAGCGGCCGGTGCCGACCATGTGGCCTTCGGCGCAGCGTTTGCGTCGCCCACCAAGCCTGCAGCAGTCAACGCATCCCTTGATCTGTATCGACGCGCTGCTGCCGAAATCGGCCTGCCGGTGGTCGCCATTGGCGGCATTACGCTGAGCAATGCCGGCACGCTCATTGCTGCGGGAGTGGATGCCGTGGCCGTGATTACCGACTTGTTTGGCGCACCGGATGTCGAGCAGCAAGCGATGGCTTTCAAGGCTCTTTTTCGACTAAGAAGTACCTCAACATAGAATGTCACTCCGAAGCCGAAAGCTGAGGAATCTGTTTTTCTGGTGCTAAAAAGCAGATTCCTCGCTACGCTCGGAATGACAGTCCCTAAAACGAACTTGAAAACGCATGACTTCCAAGAACGAATCCCTGTTCGCGCACGCCCAGTTCAGCATCCCCGGCGGCTTCCAAACGAACAGGGGGCACGCCCCCTTGTATATCCCCCACTCTGGATTCATTTGATTAAATCGGGCTTCCAAACGAACAGGGGGCACGCCCCTTGTATATCCCCCACTCTGGATTCATTTGATTAAATCGGTATGACCTCAAAAAACGAAACCCTGTTCGCGCGCGCCCAGCTCAGCATCCCCGGCGGGGTTAACTCTCCCGTCCGCGCATTCAAATCCGTAGGCGGCACGCCGCGCTTTTTCGTGCGCGGTGAAGGCGCCCATGTATGGGATGCCGACGGGCAGCGCTACATTGATTACGTCGGCTCCTGGGGTCCGCTGCTGCTGGGCCACGCCCATCCCGATGTGGTGCGCGCGGTGCAGGAAGCAGCGGCGAAGGGATTGTCGTTCGGCGCACCGACCGAAGCCGAAATCGAAATGGCGGAATTGCTGATCAAGCTGCTGCCCGGCCTGGAGCGCGTGCGCATGGTCAGCTCCGGCACCGAAGCCACGATGAGCGCAATCCGGCTCGCGCGCGGCTTCACCGGACGCAGCCTGTTCGTGAAGTTCGAGGGCTGTTATCACGGCCATGCGGACAGCCTGCTGGTGAAGGCCGGTTCGGGCGCGTTGACACTCGGGCAGCCGTCTTCCTCCGGCGTGCCGCCGGAGACCGCGCAGCACACGCTGGTGCGCACCTACAACGACTGCGAGGACATTGAACGCACTTTTGCCGAAATGGGCGACAAAATCGCTGCCGTCATCGTTGAGCCGGTGGCCGGCAACATGAACCTCGTCGCGCCCGATCCGGCCTTCCTGCATACGCTGCGCGCGCTGTGCACGCGCCACGGCGCAGTGCTGATATTCGATGAGGTGATGACCGGATTTCGCGTCGGCCCGAAGGGCGCGCAGGGCTTGTACGGTATCACCGCCGACCTCACCACGCTGGGCAAGGTCATCGGTGGTGGCATGCCGGTGGGCGCCTTCGGCGGCCGCAAGGACATCATGGACTGCATCGCGCCGCTCGGCAGCGTGTATCAGGCCGGCACGCTGTCAGGCAACCCGGTGGCCATGGCGGCCGGACTCGCAACGCTGCGCGCGCTGCAGGCACCGGGCTTTTTCGAGTCGGTGACGGCCACGACCCGCGCGCTCGTCGAGGGGTTGTGCAGTTCCGCGCAAAAGCACGGCATTCCCTTCTCGGGACAAAACGTCGGCGGCATGTTTGGCGTGTACTTCCGTGATTGCCCGCCGGCCAGTTTCACCGAAGTCATGCAATGCGACGTACCGGCCTTCAACCGTTTTTTCCATGCCATGCTGGGCCAGGGCATCTACTTCGCACCCTCCGCCTACGAGGCCGGTTTTGTCAGCGCCGCGCACGGCGCACAGGAAATTTCCGAGACCCTCACCGCCGCAGATGCCGCGTTCGCCACGCTGGCAAGGGGAACGTGAAGGGGATGAAAGCGTGAGCGTCACACAGGCCTGGATACTGCTCATCGTCGCCGGCCCGATGGAAATCGGCTGAGCCATCGGACTCAAGTACACCGACGGCTTCACACGGCTTTAGCCGACCACTGCCACCCTCACGGCCATGGTGCTGTCGATGGCGCTGCTCGCCCAATCGCTCAAGGTCATCCCGGTGGGCACCGGTTACGCAGCGTGGGCCGGCATCGTCGGCTTGAAGATTTTTTCGTCTGACTAAGCGGGCTTCTTCAGCAGGTCGCGGATTTCGCGCAGCAGTTTCACGTCTTCCGGCGGCTCGGCGGGAGCGGGCGGCGGCGCGACCTCTTCGTTCTTCAGCCGGTTCATCAGCTTGATCAGCAGAAACACCGCCCAGGCCACAATCACGAACGAGATCATGACGTTGATGAACAGGCCGTAATTGAGCGTCACCGCACCGGCTTTGACGGCGGCATCGACGGAGAGGTAGGGGCCGGCCTGGGCACCTTCACGCAGCACAAAAAACAGGTTGGAAAAATCGACCTTGCCCAGCACCAGGGCGATGGGCGGCATGACCACGTCCTTGACCAGTGAATCGACGATCTTGCCGAAGGCGGCCCCGATGATGACGCCGACGGCCAGATCAACCACGTTGCCGCGCATGGCGAATTGCTTGAACTCCTTGAGCATCGTTTTCTCCTCTTGAATGAACGCGCAAATGAATGTTGCCGGTGGAATTAGATCAGGAACAACGTCGCCAGTCCCAGGAAAATGAAAAAGCCGCCACTGTCGGTGCAGGCCGTGATCATGACCGACGAACCCACCGCGGGGTCATGGCCGACCTTGATCATGACAAGCGGAATCAGCACGCCCATGATGGCGGCCAGCAGCAGATTGAGCGTCATCGCCACGGTCATCACCAGCCCGAGCGGCACACTGGCATACAGCCACCAGGCCAGCAATCCGAGAATGCCGCCCCAAATGAGCCCGTTCAGCAAGGCAACTGCCAGTTCCTTGCGAAACAGCTTCTTGGCATGGTCGAGTTGCATCTGTCCCAGTGCAAAGGCGCGCACGATCATGGTGATGGTCTGGTTGCCAGCATTACCGCCAACGCCGGCAACGATGGGCATCAACGCAGCAAGCGCCACCAGCTTTTCGATCGAGCCTTCGAACGCCCCGATCACGCGCGATGCGATAAAGGCAGTGATCAGGTTTACCGCCAGCCAGGCCCAGCGGTTTTTCACACTGTCCCACACCGAAGCAAAAATATCCTCTTCCTCGCGCAGACCGGCCTGTGCCAGCGCTTCGCTCTCTGATTTATCGCGGATGTAATCAACCACCTTGTCGATCGTGACGCGGCCAACCAGCTTGCCGGCCTCGTCAACCACAGCAGTGGACACCAGGTCATAACGCTCGAAGGCCTGCGCGGCATCCTTGGCCTTGTCGTCCGGATACAGTCTGATGGTGTCCGATTTCATGACCGAGTCGACGGTCACGTCCAGTTCAGACACGATCAGCCGGTTCAGCGGCAGCACGCCCCTCAACTGTTCATTGCGGTCCACCACGAACAACTGGTCGGTATGGTCGGGCAGCTCATCGAAGCGGCGTAGGTAACGGGTCACCGTTTCCAGCGTGATGTCGGCACGCACCGATACCACGTCGAAATCCATGATGGCGCCGACCGAATCCTCCGGATAGGACATGGCCGCACGCAACTGCTCGCGCTCCTCCACGGGCAGCGACTGGAACACGTCCTGGATGACGTCATCGGGCAGGTCGGGGGCGAGGTCGGCGAGCTCGTCAGTATCGAGCTGCTCGGCCGCCGCGACCAGCTCTTCCGTGTCCATGCTCTTGATGAGCGATTCACGAACGGCATCGGACACCTCGAGCAGGATTTCACCGTCGCGCTCGGCCTTGACCAGGTCCCAGACGCCGAGGCGCTCCTCGAGCGGCAGCGACTCCAGAATGTAGGCCACATCCGCCGAATGCATCCGGTCGAGCTTGGCGCGCAGTTCGGTAGCGCCCTGCTTGTGCACCAACGATTCCACCAGATCGTGGCGCGGCATGTCCTGGCGCTCAAGCAGGCCTTCGACAATACGCTGGCGGCGCAGCAGCTTCTGCACCTCGCGCAGGTCATCCTGCAGGTCTTCGAGCTCCTTTTTGGGATTGAGGACTTCAGTCATCGCCGGGCCGCGCGCGCTCGCTGTAGGTCAGGTGTCGGGGATTTCCCTGTGGCACCGGCTGCGATGAACGGCGGCCGGCACTGTTTTTTCGATACTCAGCCACACACAACAAGGGGCCGCGCGGGGCTGCGACGATTGTACCCTCGGGCTGTATCATCCCGAAAGCAAAATCGCCCGACATTTCGCTCATATGACCACCGCCCAGTCGCAGAATTCATCCATCCTCGCCGACGACGTTAAAGTGCGTGAAGTCTTTGGCTGGGCGATGTATGACTTCGCGAATTCGGGTTACACGACGGTAGTCATCACGGCCATCTTCAATGCCTGGTTCGTGTCGGGCATTGCGGGCAACGCCCCATGGGCGACCTTCGCGTGGACCGCGGCACTGTCCGTTTCCTATCTGGCCATCATGGTGACAGCCCCACTGATCGGTGCGTGGGCTGACGCGCGCGCCGCGAAAAAGCGCGTGCTGGCCTGGACCAGCGCAGGTTGCATTGTGTTCACTGCAGCATTGACGCTCGCCGGCCCGGGGGACGTGGCGCTGGCCGTCACACTCATCGTGCTGTCCAACTTTTTTTTCGGCACTGGTGAAAACGTGATCGCCGCCTTCCTGCCCGAACTGGCGCGCGGCCGCGCCCTGGGCAAGGTGTCAGGTTGGGGCTGGAGCCTGGGCTATCTGGGCGGCCTGCTGTCACTCGGTGCCTGCCTCGTCTGGGTCAACCACGCCCAGGCGGCCGGCCAGACCGCGGCGGCGTTCGTTCCGGCAACGCTGCTGATCACCGCCGCGCTGTTTGCCCTGGCCAGCTTGCCCACCTTCCTGTTCCTGAAAGAGCGGGCAGTGCCTGTTGCCGCGCAACCCCTGCAAAGCACGCTGCGCATGGCCTACACCCGCGTCGGCAAAACCCTGCGCCAGACCGTGCGTTACGGCGACCTGCGGCGCTTCCTCACCTGCATGGTGTTCTATCAGGCCGGCATTCAGACCGTCATCGCACTGGCCGCCATCTATGCCCAGCAGGCGCTGGGCTTTTCGACCCAGGACACCATCGTCCTGATTCTGATTGTGAACGTGACCGCCGCCGCAGGCGCGTTTGCCTTCGGCCTCCTGCAGGATCGCCTGGGCCACATTCCCACAATCGCACTGACCCTGGCGGGCTGGATCGTCATGACGCTCATTGCGTGGCAATCGGAAACCCGCGCTTCATTCTGGATCGCTGCCAACATCGCCGGTGTCTGCCTGGGCTCGTCGCAATCGGCAGGACGCGCACTAGTGGCCTACCTGAGCCCACCGGGGCGACAGGCCGAGTTTTTCGGCTTGTGGGGCCTGGCCGTGAAGTTCTCCTCGATTCTGGGGCCCCTGACCTATGGTGCGGTGAGCTGGTTTTCAGGCGGTGATCACCGCCTCGCCATGCTGGTCACCGGCGGGTTCTTCGTCATCGGATTGATCGTGCTGTTCGGCGTGGATGTGGAACGCGGCCGGCAATCTGCAACGGCATCGACGCCGGAGGGTGCATGAAGACACTGGTCTCAAGGCTGCCCGAAGTGGGCACCACGATCTTTACTGTGATGTCGCAACTGGCCATCGACCGTGGCGCCGTAAACCTGGGGCAGGGCTTTCCCGATTTCGACTGCGACCCGCGGTTGCAGGCGCTGGTCACCGAGGCCATGCGCGCCGGCAACAACCAGTACGCGCCCATGGCTGGCGTGCCGGCGCTGCGCCAGGCCATCGCGGAGAAAACCGCCCGTCTCTACAAACATGCCTACGACCCCGATGCAGAGGTCACGGTGACCGCCGGCGCCACCCAGGCCTTGATGACGGCAATCCTGGCCGTGGTGCATCCGGGCGACGAAGTCATTGTGCTCGAGCCCGCCTACGACAGTTATGTCCCGGCCATTCGACTCGCAGGCGGCGTACCTGTTGCCGTGCAGTTGCGCGCAGGCGACTACGCCGTGCCCTGGGATACGGTGCGCGCCGCCGTGACGCCAAAGACACGACTGCTCATCGTCAACTCGCCGCATAACCCCAGCGGCGCGGTGTTTTCACCTGCCGATCTCGACGCGCTGGAAGCACTGGTGCGGGACTTCGACATCCTGCTGCTGTCCGATGAAGTCTACGAGCATATTGTGTTCGACGGCGCGCCGCACCAGAGCCTGGCGCGGCGACCGGCGCTGGCTGAACGCGCATTCGTGGTGTCCTCGTTCGGCAAGACCTTCCATGCCACCGGCTGGAAGATCGGCTACTGCTGTGCGCCGCGTGCACTCACCGCAGAGTTCCGCAAGGTGCACCAGTTCATGGTGTTCGCCGTCTCATCACCGATGCAACAGGCGCTGGCGGCCTGGCTGCAAGACCCCGCGCCCTACGAGACGCTGCCTGCGTTTTACCAGGCCAAGCGTGACCGTTTTCGCGCAGGCCTCGCGACATCCGCATTCAGGCTGCTGCCCTGCCCCGGGACTTATTTCCAGCTTGCCGACTACTCGGCCATCAGCGATCTGCCCGAAGAAGCCTTCGCGCGCCGGCTGACGACGGAGCACGGCGTTGCGGCAATTCCGACCTCGGCGTTCTACGGCAACGCCGAAGAGCACCGTGTCGTGCGTTTCTGTTTCGGCAAGAAAGATGAAACCCTGGACAGGGCGCTGGAGAAACTGGTTGCGGTAACGGCTTGAGCAGACCTCAACAGGCGCAAAAATAGTGTGGCTTGGTGATATCAATCTTCACGAAGATACTTTTGAATAAACGTGTATTTCATGTATTTGATAATAATACAGGGTGACGCCTTCCGCCTTCTAGGGCACCTGCGCGCCCCCCATGCGGCCGAGTATGCGGTCCGCGTAGCCCGCCAGATACGCCGAGCCGCGATTGCGATCGTAGAACTGCGGACGCGGCAGCATGGCTGCCAGCCGTGCTGCCTGCTCGGGGCCGAGTGATGCGGCGCCGGTGCCGTAGTAATGACGCGCTGCGGCTTCGGCTCCGAACACGCCATTGCCCCATTCCGCAACATTCAGGTACAGCTCGAGGATGCGGCGCTTGTCCAGAATGGCCTCGAGCATGAGCGTGATCAGCGCTTCCTCACCTTTGCGGATGTAGCTGCGCTCACCGGACAGGAACAGGTTCTTCGCCAGCTGCTGGGTAATGGTGGAACCACCGGCCACAGCCTTGCCCTTTTTCTGGTTCTTTTCCATGGCGCGCTGTATGCCTTCCCAGTCAAAACCTTCGTGGTCGACAAACTTCATGTCCTCGGCAGCCACGATGGCGCGCTTGAGATGGGCGGATACGCGGGAATAATCAACCCAGCTGTATTTCAAAACAGCCCTGGCATCCTTCTCGCGCAACCGGTCCAGGCGCGCTTCCATGAAGCTGGTGCTGCCCGGTGCCTGGTACTTCCAGTACAAAATGTGGATGAGGAACCAGGACTGGACCAGAACGAAAGCCAGCAGCAGCGCCCCCAGCGTGTAGCTGAACAACTTCCACAGCCGCGCGAAGATCTCCATGCCGGATGGGCTACCGGGCGTTACGCAGCATGGCCAGCACCGGTGCAGTATCAGGCCGCACACCGCGCCAGACAAAAAATGATTCCGCCGCCTGCTCCACCAGCATGCCCAGGCCATCGCAAACCTGCGTCGCACCCTGCCCGCGGGCCCAAGCCATGAAAGGCGTGTCGAGGCTGCTGTACATCATGTCGTAGGCCAGCGCGCCCGGTGCGAAAATTCCCGACGGCAATCGCGGCGCTTCACCTGCCAGACTGGCCGAGGTGGCGTTGACGATGACATCGAATTGTCCGTCGCGCAGGTCGTCAAATGCACTGGCCCGAAAGTCGATGGCATCAGCCACGTCGGGGGCAGCGGCGGCGACAAGGTAGCGCGCTTTCTCCGAGGTACGGTTAGCCAGCACGAGCCCGGCTGGGCATTGCGTCAGCAAGGGGTGCAATACGCCGCGCGCCGCACCGCCGGCGCCGAGCAGGAGAATGCGTCGCCCGGCGAGCGGAGTCGCAAGATTGCCCTGCAAGTCAGCAACCAGTCCCGCACCGTCAGTGTTGTCACCGAACGGGCCCGATGCCTCGAAGCGCAGGGTGTTGACCGCCCGTGCAGCCCGGGCGCGCGTTGAAAGAATCCCTGACCGCTCGACCAGGCGCCAGGCCTCCTCCTTGAAAGGTACCGTGACATTCGCCCCGCGCCCTCCCTCGCCGCGAAAGCGTTGAACCGTCTCGGTAAAACCATCCAGCGGCGCCAATAGCCGGCCGTATTCAATGTCCTGACCTGTGGCTCGGGCGAATGCCGCATGAATTTCCGGCGACCGGGAGTGGTCTACCGGATTGCCGATCACGGCATAGCGTTCATTCATCGGGCATACCTGGGGCTAAGTAAGAGTAACGAGAGGCAGACAGGATCGGGGCACTTGAAAAGCGAGGGGTCAAAGTTCTTCAGGGATTTACAGAAAGTAACAAATATTCACTATGCATAAACGTTAAGGGCAGCTAAATTCTGCAAGCGACCTGACGGACCTGACGGACGATTGGGGGCTCTATGGTGAGGTTTCTCAGGCGTTCCCGACCGGTTTCAGACACAACCCTCTGCCACATGCCGGACTGACCACCCTGATTGTGCAGGAAACGGCCCCGACTAAACCATGCAACTGCACCAATAACAGGAATTTTCATGCGAATCCTGATTGCCGGCTTTCCTCATTCCGGCACAAGCATTCTCAGAAAAATTGTCGGCAATCATCCGGAGATTTTCGACTATCACGAGCGCGAGATCGTGGCGTTCCGGGAACGCAACATGCTCGCCCACCTTGCAACAACTTTCACCGGACGCTATCGAGGCAGGAAGAATATCGTATTCAAATGGCCGTTTCACGATGTCGAGCACCGGACCAACGCAGACAGAATCATTTACATCATCCGCAATCCCTTTGATGTATTCGGATCATTGAAGCTGCGTTTTGGCACCTTGCTTCCCGACAACCACTCCCCGTCGGCATGGCAGGCCTACGCCCAGTATTTTCTGTCCAAGCCCGTGAGCGATCGGCATTTCAAAATCCGCTACGAGGATCTTTTTGCGCGTGATTTCGCTGTGCTGAAGCAGGCCATGACCTGGACGGGCCTGGATTGGCGCGACGAGATGCTCGATACCGGCTCACGCTACGCTCCGATACAGTACAACGGCGATCTGCCACGAGAGGAACCGCCCCGCGTTGAGCACGGTGCGTTCCGAGCCTGGCAAACCGCACAAAAACTCACGGACAAGACAGGGCAGTCACGCCAGCACCTTGACGACGGATTGAAGGCCCTGTTCGCCGCCATGCCCGAAACAAGCCAGCTGGGATACTCAGCAGACGACAAGCCTGCTGCTGAGTATGTTCCGTGCAGGATTGCGAGCGCTGAAATCGCTCCGGCAAAATCCGCGCGACGGCATCCGCACCCACAAGGAGAGTACTCAACGTGACCGACCCGGTAAAGCGAGCTCATTCGTCCACCCATCTTCCGGTCCCCAGACCAATGCACCAGGCTCCGATGGGTCTGGCATCAGCCAACGGCACGCGGGGCGCAGAACAAAAGGACGTCAGGCACACGGGGGGCATTCTGTGGATGACCGGCCTGCCAGGGGCCGGCAAGACCACTCTATCGGTGCAACTCGATATCGAATTGCGGGCGCGGGGCTACCGCACCTTCGTGCTTGACGGGGACGTTCTGCGCAAGACCCTGAACGCGGACCTGGGTTATTCGGAAGCCGATCGGCGTGAAAATATCCGGCGCGCGGGGGAAGTGGCGGCCCTGTTCGCGGGCACCGGAACAATCGTGATTGCCGCGTTCATTTCTCCATACCGCGAGGATCGCGACCGGCTGCGTGCCAGACAGGGCGGCTTGTTCCACGAAATCTGGCTATCTACACCGTTGTCGTTCTGCGAAGCCCGTGACCCGAAAGGCATGTATGCGCGCGCGCGCAAGGGCGAGTTGCGGGACTTCACCGGAGTCAGTGCGCCGTATGAAGATCCGCGTGCACCGGAACTTGCTCTCGACACTGCGCAACTCGGCATCGAAGCCTGCATCAGCCGCCTGACCGATTATGTCGAGGCGCGATTCCGGCCCTCCTAAGCAATTTTTGCCAGAGCACGCGACCCAACCATCTCTCTTGTGAAACAGCAATCAGGCGCAGCTAATCGGTAAATGCCCTGTCGCCGCGCGCGAAGGTCCACGTACGTGTGATTTCGAGGATTTGGTATTCCTTGCGGACCTTGTCCGGCAGCCGTGCGTAAGGCGAGCCCGCGCGAACAATCTGCACTGCAGCCTCATCGATTACCTTAACCCCCGAGGATCGATCCAGCTGAACCGCAACAACAGCGCCTTCCAGATCGAGGGAAACCGTGAGCTGCAACGACCCGTAGAATTTGCCACGGGCCTCATCCGGATAGTTCTGAGTGCCGATCCGCTCGATCTTGCGACGCCATTCATCCAGATATAGCGCGACGCTGGTTTCGGCCGCACGCGCACCAACATTCAGCTTGCGCGGCCGCTTGTTGTACTCGTCAACGTTGCGGGAAATCTCGGCTTCCAACTTCATCAATGCAAGCGCGCTACTGCGCAATTCGACGCCTGACACTTGGGGATTGCGCGGTGTCGGCGCCATCGCGCTGGGTGCAGACTGTGTCTTGGCCTGCTCCATCTGCGCCAGCAACTGGCGTTGCTGGGCCTCGAGTTCCTGTACCCGGCGCGTTGCACGTTGCAAATCATCGCCAACTTCCACACTCGGGGTCACCGGCAGCGGTGTCTTGGCGCGCCGGTTGTCATCGGTATTGCCACCACCATCGAGATTGGCCTGGGCCAGCACATCAGGTTTCACCGGACGGTTGCGACTCTTGGAATTCACCAGCACCACTTCCAGCGGCTGCGCAGCGGTGAGCTTGCGCATGACGTTCGGAAACTGGAAATGGATGGAAAGCACGAGCGCATGAAACAGGACGGAAATCCCCAGCGCAACGGCGAGCACACGTTGCGGAGGATCCATGGCGGCAAAGGGTCCCCATGTGATCTCGGACCATCGAAACAGCCCGGAAACAGATGCGCCAAACGATCTCGGGAACGCTCTCAAGCGATAACCCAAAGCCTCAAATTGGAATGGGCGGATTTTACGCGTTTTCCCGCGTTCAGAAACGATCCATCACGCGGGTGCGGCAATTTCGTGCAGGCCGCGGAACGGGCATTTCAACTCGTTTTCGATGAAATCAATCTCCGCAATCCCGAGTTCCACGCGGGTCCCCGGCACCACCTCGGGCAGCGACGGCACGCGTACTACCAGCGGCAGGCGGTCCAGGCGGACCAGGCTTTCCCGCAGCACTTCCCCGGTGACCGATGCGACACCCTCCTGCTGCAACCAGCGCAGGCACCAGTAACGTTCCAT
>CAMCYY010000006.1 GCA_945885335.1 Bordetella parapertussis | reverse complement strand
AGCATGAAGGAGGGCGTGGACGAGTTCAAGCGACAGGCGCGTCTGGTGCAGCGCTACGGCGCGGCGGCGGTGGTGATGGCCTTCGACGAAAAGGGCCAGGCCGACACCTTCGCGCGCAAGACTGAAATCTGCGCCCGTGCCTACAAGCTGCTCACCGAGAACGTCGGCTTCTCACCCGAAGACATCATCTTCGACCCGAACATCTTCGCCATCGCCACCGGCATCGAGGAACATAACAACTACGGCGTAGACTTCATCGAAGCCACGCACTGGATCAAGCAGAACCTGCCGCATGCCAAGGTGTCGGGCGGTGTGTCGAACGTGAGCTTCTCGTTCCGCGGCAATGACCCGGCGCGCGAAGCCATCCACACCGTGTTCCTGTACCACGCCATCAAGGCCGGCATGACCATGGGCATCGTCAACGCCGGCATGGTGGGCGTGTATGACGACCTCGCGCCGGAACTGCGTGAGCGTGTCGAGGATGTGGTGTTGAACAGGAAACGCGCCGATGGTGGTGACCCGACAGAGCGCCTGATCGAATTCGCCGGCACGCTGAAAGCCGGTGGCGCAAAGCAGGAACAAACCCACGAATGGCGCGGCACGCCGGAAAATCCGATTGCGGTGGAGCAACGCCTGACGCATGCGCTGGTGCATGGCATCACGCAATGGATCGTCGAGGACACCGAGGAAATCCGGCAGAAAATCGATGCGCGCGGCGGACGCCCGATCGAAGTCATCGAAGGCCCGCTGATGGACGGCATGAACGTGGTCGGCGACCTATTCGGCGCCGGCAAGATGTTCCTGCCGCAGGTGGTGAAATCGGCGCGTGTCATGAAACAGGCGGTGGCGCATCTGCTGCCTTACATCGAGGCGGAAAAAGCACGTCTGGGCAACTCGAAGCCCAAGGGCAAGATCGTCATCGCCACGGTGAAGGGCGACGTGCACGACATCGGCAAGAACATTGTCTCGGTGGTGCTCCAGTGCAACAACTACGCCGTGGTGAACCTTGGCGTGATGGTTCCCGCACAAAAGATCATCGACACGGCGCGCGAGGAAAATGCCGACATCATCGGTCTGTCGGGGCTGATCACGCCTTCGCTCGAGGAAATGGCGCACTTTGCAAAAGAGATGGAACGCCAGGGCGTGAACGTGCCACTGCTGATCGGCGGGGCCACGACTTCGCGCGTGCATACGGCGGTGAAGATTGCGCCGAACTTCTCCGGTATCACCGTGTATGTACCGGATGCTTCACGTTCAGTAGCGGTGTGTTCCAGCCTGCTGTCCGAATCAGGAACGCAACGCGAGGAGTACATCACCGCGCTGCAGGTCGACTACGACAAGATTCGCGCCCAGCACGCGAACAAGAAGGGCCCAACGCTGGTCAGCCTAGTGCAGGCACGTGCCAACCGCTTTACCCCGGACTGGAAGGCCCATGCGCCGGTGAAGCCGAAATTCATCGGCCGCAAGCTGCTGAAGAACTACGACCTTGCCGAGATCGCGCAATACATCGACTGGTCGCCATTCTTTCAGACCTGGGACCTGGCCGGCAGCTACCCGAAGATCCTCGAGGACAAGGTGGTCGGAGAAGCGGCGCGCAATGTGTTCCGCGATGCGCAGGCCATGCTGAAAAAAATTATCGAAGGCCGCTGGCTCACCGCGAGCGGCGTGTTCGGCCTGTGGCCGGCTGCGAGCATCGGCGACGACATCGAGATCTACGCTGACGAGTCGCGCACAAAAACGCTGATGATCTGGCACAACCTGCGCCAGCAGAATGAGAAGGCCGAGGACCGCGCGAACTTCTGCCTGTCTGATTTTGTCGCGCCAAAGGAATCAGGTATTTCCGATTACGTCGGGGCCTTCGCCGTCACTGCCGGCATTGGCATCGATGCACGGGTCAAGGCCTTTGAGGACAAGCAGGACGACTACAACGCCATCCTGTTGAAAGCGCTGGCCGACCGCCTGGCGGAAGCCTTTACCGAATGCCTGCACGAGCGTGTACGAAAAGAGCTCTGGGGCTATGCCGCAGACGAAATACTGGACAACACCGCGCTGATCGCCGAGAAGTATCACGGCATCCGGCCTGCGCCCGGCTACCCGGCCTGCCCGGATCACACCGAGAAAGGGCCGCTGTTCGAACTGATTAATGGCAACGAGGCCGGCATCACGCTGACCGAAAGCTACGCCATGTTCCCGACTGCGGCAGTCAGCGGCTTCTATCTTGGCCATCCACAGGCGCAGTATTTCGCCGTCGGCAAGATCGGTGCGGATCAGGTGAAGGACTATGCTGCGCGCAAGGGCCTGAGCATTGCAGAGGCCGAGCGCTGGCTCGCGCCGAACCTGTAGCACCTTCAAACAATAACTCACCATTCAACGCCCGGCGCCAAGCTGGCGCATTCATTCAAACCATGACCATTGCCTACGACATCAAGCTACTCAAGGACATCAGCCTCTATCCCGTCATCGTCCGGGAGAACATGCGCTTTCGCGACACGGACGGTAACGGGCACGTCAACAACGCCGTGTATGCCACCTATCTGGAACTGGCGCGCGGCCGCACCCGTCGCCAACTGCTCTCCGTCCGGCCCGCCGGAACCGCTTCGGTGGTAGGCAAGCAGTTGATCAATTACCTGCGCGAACTACATTACCCGGGCGTGCTCGACATCGGCACGGCCATCGTGCACATCAGCCGCAGCACCTGGACCTGGGGCCACGGCGTGTTCAAGGACGGCGTGTGCTATGCCACCGGCGAAGTCACCATGGTGCTGATCAACAAGAGCGTGCGGAAAGCCGGGGAAATACCCAAAGAGTTCCGTGATAGTCTGGAAAAGCTGCGGCTGAAAAAGACCGACTCTCCCGTCATCATCACCTCGGATGTTTAACCTATAAGGCCGGACCATGACCATCCAGCGCTACAACCCGCAGAAAATCCTGTGCGATGCCACCGAGTACAACGGCATCGTCTACACCGCCGGGCAGGTGGCGACGGACCTGTCGCAGGACGTGCGCGGCCAGACCGAGCATGTACTGAAGGCCATCGACGAGGTGCTGGCCCAGGCCGGCACCGGGAAATCGAAAATCCTCTCGGCCAACATCTGGCTGTCCGACATCCGCAACCGCGAGTACATGAACAAGGTATGGCTGGCCTGGGTCGATCCGGACAACCTCCCGGCACGCGCCACCGTCGAAGCCAAGCTGGCTGATCCCCGCATGCTGGTGGAAATCGCCGTCATCTGCGCGAAGTAACCATGCGCTGCGGTATGCGTGCTGCGGCGCTCCTGCTGTCCCTGTTGCTGCTGTCCAGTTGCTATGCCGACCTCGACTGGCGCGAGCTGAAATCCATCGAGGGCGGCTTCAAGGTTCTGATGCCGGCACGGGCAAAAGAAACCTCCGGCCCCATGGGCGCGGTAGCGGGCAGCGCCACGCTGACGCTATGGACTGCCGAAGCGGCCGGCGCGGTGTTCGGCGCGGGGCATGCCGATTATCCCGGCAATGCTGCCGCCGAACTCGCGGCAGCCCGCGACAGGCTGGCGCGCAATGTGCGCGGCAAGGTGACTTCGGATCGGGACGTGCGCACCACCAACCTGCCCGGGCTGTCTGGACGTGCCCTGACCATTGAGGGTTTTGCGGCAGACGGATCAGCGCGCGTCGTGCATGCGCAGCTTTACGCTAGCGGGCGGCGGCTGTATGAACTGGCCGTCATTGCCAAGCCCGGTGCGCTTTCCGCTGCCGATCTGGAAATGTTCTTCAGCTCGTTCAGTCCGGGATGATTATTATCTATTTCGTGAATTTGTCATTTATCCACAAATATTCATGAACTAATTGTTATCACAGAATTGCAGCATTTCCCGGCGGCGTCAGACGCTGCTGTGAAAATGCGGTCGCACCGCATGCCCCGGCGTATCGAGCAGGGCGACATCCAGATCAGGGGCAAGGCTCTTCAGCATCGTCGCGCGCGGCGCAATCGCGGCCAGCGCGTGCTCCAGCTCAGCGAGGCCATCAGCGCCCTCGTCGGCAGCCCGTCCCGCCTGATGCAGTGCGATCACCTGGGCATGCGCAATCCGCTCGCGGTCGAGTTCATGCGCCAGTGGCGCCCCGGCATGCTGCGCGGCATTGACCACCAGGATCGTGGCGCGCACATCCAGCACCGGCGCCAGCCAGCGGTCGGCCAGGAGTTTGAGCACTTCATTGACACGCGCCTGGCTGGAGGGCTCGATCAGCAGGCGTTGCGGCCGCGCATCGCGCAACAGCCGGGTCAGCGCCACGCGCAATCCGACCTGCGCCGAGCAGCAGATGCAGCCTTCTGCCATCAAGCTGAAACGCACATCATCCTGCTCCGGATCCGGCGTGGACTCCCCGGCAGCAGGCACATCGTTGTAGAGCACCGCCCAGCGTTCGCCGGCCGGACGTTGCGCCAGCAGGCGGCGGATGACGCCGCTCTTGCCCGCACCGCGCCGACCGGTGATGAGATTGACCGGAACGGCACGCAACGGATCCCGCATCGCGGCTTGCTCAGTCGCGCCAGAACTGTGGCGAGAGGACGACGAACAGGGTCAGCAGCTCCAGCCGGCCGAGCAGCATGGCGAAAGTGCACAACCAGGTCTGGAAGTCGGTCAGCACCGCGAACGTGGTCGAAGGACCCACCTGGCCCAATCCGGGACCGGTGTTGTTGATACAGGCCACCGCCGCCGACAGGGCGGTCAGGAGATCCAGCCCGGACAGCGTGAACAGGAACACCATCACCACAATGCTGATGCCATAGAAGGACATGAAGGCCAGCACCGCAAACACAATCTGGTTCGGCACCACCTGGCCACCAACCTTGAGCGGAACGCGCGCGCTTGGATGCAGCAGCAGCACGGTTTCCCTCGCCATCTGCTTGGCCATGAGCATTACCCGGATCATCTTGATGCCGCCGCCCGTCGAACCGGAACAGGTGGAGAAGGCACAGAGCATCAACAGCCAGAGCGGCGCGAACACCGGCCAGAGGCTGTAGTCGGTGTTGGAAAATCCCAGCGTGGTTGCCACCGAAAAGGTGTTGAAAAATGCGTAGCGCGCTGCAGTTGAGAACTCCGGGTATACGCCATTCATCCAGAGGAAAACGGACAGGCCCAAGGCGCTCAGCAGCAGTGTCGCGACAAACAGCCGGGCCTCCAGTGCGCGCAAATAGGGCGCAATGCCGCGTCCCTTCCAGGCAGAGAAGTGAGTGACGTAGCTGATGCCGGCCAGGATCATGAAAATCATCGCCACGGCTTCCAGTGCCGGAGAATCGAAATAGCCGAAACTGGCGTCATGCGAGGAAAACCCGCCCAGTGAAAGGGTGCTCAGGGCGTGGATGACCGCGTCCATCCAGCCCATGCCAAAGGCACGGTAGGCCAGCGTACATGCGATCGTGAACACGATGTAGATGATCCAGAAGCCTTTGGCCGTCTCGGCAATGCGGGGCGTCAGCCGGGCATCCTTGAACGGGCCTGGAATTTCTGCGCGGTAGAGCTGCCGTCTGCCAACCCCCAGCATGGGCAGAATGGCGACAGCCAGCACGATGATGCCCAGACCCCCGATCCAGTGCAGGATGGCGCGCCACAGGTTCAGCGACGGCGGCAACTGGTCAAGGCCGCTCAGCACCGTGGCGCCCGTGGCGGTCAATCCCGAGGTCGCCTCGAAATAGGCATCGGTGATGCTGAGTCCCGGGATCTGCAGATACAGCGGCAGCATGGCCAGCGCCGGCAGACCGACCCAGATCATCACCACCAGCAGGAACCCGTCATGCGAACTCAGCTCGCGCCGGAATCTTCGCGTCAGCGCCCACACCACAAAACCACCGCCCAGACATGCAGCAAGGGACTCGTCATAGGCGCCGAGCGCGCCGTCGGCCTGCAGCCAGGACACGGCCATGGGCGCCAGCAGTGCCAGGCCGAACAGCATGACAATGCCGCCCATGATGTGGGCAACGCTCAGTATCCTGATCATGGTGACCGCTGCTCTTGTTCTACTGGGTAGGGATCAGAAAAAGCCGACGCCGACCTGGAACAGCTTTTCCACCGTCGGCAGCGTCTTCTTGTCGGTGACGAACACGATGATGTGGTCTTCCGGCTGAATCACTGTGTCGTGGTGCGCCATGATGACCTTTTCACCGCGCACCACCGCACCGATCGTGGTGCCGGCGGGCAGGTCGATTTCCTCGATGCGCCGACCCACCATTCGGCAGGACTTGGCATCGCCGTGGACCACCGCCTCCAGCGCCTCGGCTGCGCCGCGCCGCAGGCTGTGCACCTGGGTGACATCGCCACGGCGTACATGGGCGAGCAGCGTGCCGATGGTGGCCTGGGCGGGGGAGATCGCGATGTCGATGCGATCGGCCTGCAGCAGATCGACATAGGCGCGCCGGTTGATCAGCGTGACCACGCGCCGCGCCCCCATGCGTTTCGCCAGCAGGCTGGCCATGATGTTGTTCTCGTCGTCATTGGTAACGGCGATGAAAATGTCCATCTCCGCGACATTCTCGGCCTCGAGCAGATCCTCATCGGTCACATCGCCCTGCAGCACCAGGGCACGGTCTAGCCGGCTGCTCAACAGATCGCAGCGGCGCTTGTTGAATTCAATGATCTTTACCGAATAGTCTCGCTCCAGCGCCAGCGCCAGCCTGAGACCGATGTTGCCACCGCCCGCGATCATGACGCGTCGCACCGGTTTGTCCATGCGTCGCAGCTCGCGCATGACATGGCGAATGTCATGGGTGGCGGCAAGACAGAAGACCTCGTCCCCTGGCTCGATCACGGTATTGCCCTCGGGCACGATGGGACGGTCGCCGCGAAAAATCGCGGCGATGCGCGCGTCCACCGTCGGCATGTGCTTGCGTAGGTCCTGCAACTGGTGGCCAACCAGCGGACCGCCCTGGAAGGCACGTACTGCGACCATGGTGAGCTTGCCATGCGCGAACTCCATGACCTGCAGGGCCTCGGGAAATTCGATCAGCTTGGTAATGTAATCAGTGAGGATCTGCTCCGGGCAAATGCACAGGTCGGCGCAAAAACCTTCGGGGCCGAGAATCTGCTCATTGAGCAGGAATTCGGTGGCACGCACGCGCGCAATGCGCGTGGGGACATTGAAGATCTGCGCGGCGATCTTGCAGGCAACAAGGTTTGTCTCGTCGCTCTCGGTCACCGCGATCATCATGTCGGCATCCTCGATACCGGCATCCTTCATGACCGAGGGATGGGAGCCGCTGCCCACCACGGTGCGCAGGTCCAGGCGATCCCGCAGGGCGCTCAGCCTGGACTCGTCCAGGTCGACGATGGTGATGTCGTTTTGCTCCGATACCAGGCTTTCCGCCAGCGACGTACCCACCCGTCCTGCGCCGAGAATGACGATCTTCAATATGCCGCTCCAGTGATGCGCATTTTACTACCGGCAGGCTTCAACACCATGAGAATGAGATTTAGAAGCAGCTCAGGCATCGGCATCCTTGCGCCCCGTGGCAATGCCCAGCGCCTTCAGCTTGCGATACAGGTGGGTGCGCTCCAGTCCGCTTTTTTCCGCCACCCGCGCAATCGAACCGCCCTCCTGCGCCAGCAACCGTTCGAAATAGGCACGCTCGAACGCTTCGCGCGCCTCCCGCAGCGGCATGTCCAGCGGCACCGCAGAGGCGGGTTTCGCCGGATTGAACTGGCTCAGCACAGCATTGACGTCACCAGCACCGATGTCCGGTTCCGCCGCAGTGGCTGCCAGCGTGCGCACGGCGGACAGCACATCTTCGAGGTTACCCGGCCATTCGAATGCGCCCAGCGCAGCCAGGGCCTCCGGTGCAAAGCGCCGCGGCGGGCAAACGCCGGTGTCCCCCAGTTGCGCCAGCATCATGGCGGCAATCTCCGGCAGGTCCTCAAGGTGTTCACGCACCGGAGGAATGGGCAGCACCAGTTCGGCAAGGCGCGCCGCCAGTGCGACATCAAACCCGCGTGTCTCGACCAGCCGGCGCGGACCTTCGGTGCTGAAGGAAACCAGCTTGACCTTGTTGCGATCCAGATGCGCGATCGCAAATGCCAGATGCTTCTGCTGATTGGGTGACAGGCGCGCCAGATCATCGATGAACAGCACGCCACCCACCGCCTGCTGCACCGGATCCTGCGAACCCTGACCGAGCAGTGGTACGGCATTGATCCACGGTGTGCCGGGCTGGTGAATGGTGCGCGCATGGAGTTCCGCCATGGTGCCGGGTTCGCCACGCAACAGCAGCGCCGAGCGGCCCGGCGTCACTGCCTGGAGCAGGCGCTTCCTGAACTCGGCCAGCGTCGGCGACTTGACCGTGCCCGGCAGACTCATGGTGCGGGCAGTCCTTGTTTCCTGCTGCGCCAGCGAGCGCTTGACCGTGGTGAGCAGTTTCTGCAACGCAATCGGCTTTTCCAGAAAATCGACGGCGCCAATGCGCGTGGCATCCACCGCGGTATCGATCGTGGCATGCCCCGACATCATCACCACCGGCATGGTCAGCTGCCCGCCGGAGGCCCACTCCTTCAACAAGGTGATTCCATCGGTATCGGGCATCCAGATATCGAGGAGCACCAGGTCGGGCCGCGCGCGCGTGCGCGCTTCGCGCGCCTGCGTGGCGTTTTCCGCGACCAGCACCGTATGCCCCTCGTCGGAGAGGATTTCCGAGAGCAGTTCGCGGATGCCGATTTCGTCGTCAACTACGAGGATCTGTGCCATGTCGTTCTCATGCTGCGAGCGGAAGGGAAATGTTGATCATGGCACCGCGCGGCACGCGATTCTCGATGGTAATCGAGCCACGGTGTTCGTCGATGATCTTCTTCACGATAGCCAGCCCCAGGCCGGTGCCCTTCGACTTGGTCGTGACATAGGGCTCGAAAGCGCGTTTCATGATCGCCTCGGGAAAGCCGCAGCCGTTGTCGATGATGCGCAGCCACACCTTGCCTGCAGATGCCTCGGTGCACACCTCAACTCGGGGCGCTTCGGGAAAGGCATCTTGCGGTACATCGGGCCTGCCTTGCTGCCCAATGAGCGCATCCTGCGCGTTCTGCAACAGGTTGTGCAGCACCTGGCGCAACTGTGTCGGGTCGCCCTGCACCTTCGGCAGCGCCGGTGCCAAGTGCACGATCACCGGTGTTGCAGCGTTTTCATACAGGCCGAGTACGTCCCCGACCAGCCGATTCAGGTCCAGCGTCTCGAGCTGCGGCGCCGGGGTGCGCGCATATTCACGGAAGTCATCCACCATGTTCTTCATGGAGGTGACCTGCGCGACAATGGTCTGCACCGCGCGTTCGATCACTGCTGAATCCTCTGGTCCAAGTTTGCCGGCCAGCTTGGCCTGCACGCGCTCCGCCGAGAGCTGAATCGGCGTCAGCGGATTCTTGATCTCATGGGCAAGGCGGCGCGCGACCTCGCCCCAGGCAGTGGCGCGCTGTGCAGCGACCAGCTGGGTGATGTCATCGAACACCACCACATAGCCGCCGCCCCCGGCCTCGGGCAGCATCGAGCCGCGCAGCAGCAGCATCAGGCCGGTGTCGGGCAACTCGAGCTGGCGCTGCCAGGTGGCACTGCCACGGGTGCGGAACTCCTCGGCAACAGCATGCGCGAAATCGGCCAGTCCGGACGCCCTGGGCCAGGTGTCGGGCGTGGTTCCGCGCAGCACAGACATGTCGTCATGCAGGATTTCACTGGCACCGCGATTCGCAATCTTCAAGGTCAGCGTGCCATCGAACACCAGCACACCCGCCGACAGGTTGACCAGGACACTTTCCAGATAGGCCCTTGCGGTCTCCAGCTGCGCGCGGCTGCGATCAGTCGCTGCGCGCGCTTCGTCGAGCTGCCCGGTCATGCTGTTGAAGGATTGCGTGAGTATTCCGAGCTCATCGCGACTGGTCACCGGAACGCGCGCACTGAAATCGCCGCGCGCAACCGCCTGGGTGCCTTCGGCCAGCACCGCGAGCGGTCGGGACAGGCGTCGCGACAGCATGAAGGCCAGCGCCAGCGCGCCGAATAATGCCAGCAGCAGCGTCAGCGTTAGCGTCAGGATGTAGATCTGCTTCAGACCCTGGCGCGACAGCGACAGTTCCCGGTAGGCGTGATAGACGGATTGCACCGCCTCGGCGCTCTCGGCCAGTTGCCCCGGTACCGGCTGCGTCATTTGCAGCAGTTTCGTCTCATCGGCCAGCGAAAGGCTGGACAGCGGCGTAATCACACGCAGCATCAGCCCCTTGCCGCCGTCGGGCTCGATTGCGGCATAGCCGCGATTGGTACGCGCCTGGCGCAGCAGGGTCGGCGAGGGAACCGGCGGCAGCAGCTTGCCCAGTTCGCGGCTGGCGCCGGTGACAATCTTGCCGCCAGCGGTGATCAGCAGGGCATCTTCCGCGCCAGCGCGCTCACGCAGCCTGTTCAACGCACCCAGCCGTTCCGCATCACTCATGTCGGACAGCTCCAGCGCAATGGCACGTGTCTTGATTGTCAGATCGCTGAGCAATAAATCGATCGCCGTGCGACCCAGGTTCAGACCACCCTCGAGCGCCTTGTCGACGCGCACATCAAACCAGGATTCGATGCTCTTGGTAAGGAATTGCACCGACACGGTATAGACCAGCGCGCCAGGGACGACCGCAACAATGGCGAACATCACCAGCACACGGAGCGTGAGCAGTGAGCCGAACACCCGGGCGCGCCGCTGGCGCGCCAGCACCGACAACTGATAGACCAGCAGTCCGAGCAGGGCCAAGGCTATGGCGGCATTGAGACCGAGCAGCAGCGGATAGTATTCCGCATACTGGGCGCTGTTGCCGCTGGCCGCCGCCAGCAGGAACAGCAGGATGGTGCCCAGCGCGGCGCTGATGATCAGTGCATATTTCATTTCTGCACGCCCTCGTCGGTACGCCGAGTCGAGACCGGCGCGCGGGCCGTGAAGGGGAAGCGCAACCACGCCGATTCCAGCGTCCATTCACGGCTGGTCAGCGCCGAGAGCTGGAACGGCCTCGGCAGTTGCGTTGGGTCCAGCCGCATTCGAACTGCAGTTTCATATTTCTGGCCATACTCGACCTGGCTGCGCTCCAGCACATGCCATGCACGTACCCTGCCGAGTACCCGCAAGGCCTCCGACAGGGACGCGAAAGGCTGGTGGAACGTTCCGGTCCACAGGCGGTACTGACGCGACAACGCATGGTAGGTCAGCCGGTATTGCAGCCGGCTCACCACGGTCTTTTGGTCGAACCAGTACCAGCGCGGCCGGATCAATTCGAACTCGACCACGAAGTAAAGCGACACGCCGCTGTTCAGCGCCTCCTCCATACGCGGGGTCAGGTCGACATCGAAATCAGCATTGACGGCATAACCGTCATCCGTTGCTTCCAGCGCTGCGGCGCGCACTTCAATGCTGCTCGCAGCAGCGGGCAGCGCGATGGACATCGCGCCAATCACTGGAATGAGCACCGCAATGAAGAATGCGGCGAGGGATCGCAATGGCGCAAGCAACAGGACGCGCAACATCAGGACAGCTTCTCCATGAGTGCGTAGAAAAAGCCGTCGCTGTTCGGACCGGGGAGAATCTGGACGCCATCGGAGATGAGATCCGCCATGCGCAGTGATCCGGAATCCAGTCCTGACAGCGGCAATTGCTTCGCCTCGGGATGACCGGCAAGAAAGGCCGCCACCTGCGCGGCATTCTCCTGCGGGAACACGGAGCAGGTGACGTACAGCAATTTTCCGCCCGGCTTGAGCAGAGGCCACAGTGCCTCGAGCATGGCCTGCTGGGTGGCGGCGAACGCATCGATGTCGGAGGCACGACGCAGCCATTTGATGTCGGGGTGACGGCGCACGACGCCGGAAGCAGAACACGGCACGTCGGCGAGAATGCGATCAAAACGGCATTGCTGCAACCAGGCTTCAGGCTTGAGTACATCCGCAGTCTTCACCCGCGCCGCCAAACCCAGGCGCTGCAGATTGCCCTGCACACGCTCGATGCGTATTGCATCGACGTCGATGGCGGTTAATTCGCAATCCGCCAATTCGGCGATGTGGGCGGTCTTGCCCCCGGGGGCGGCACAGGCATCCAGAACGCGCATGCCGGCCTTCACATCGAGCAGCGCTGCGGCCTGTTGCGCGCCCCAATCCTGCACCGACACTTCACCTTCCCTGAAACCGGGCAGGCGTTCCACCGGCACCGGACGATCCAGACGTATGGCCTGCGCACCGAGTAGGACACCGGGCATGCCCTGCGCCTGCAGGCGCGCAAGATAGCCAGCCCCGTCACTGCGCCGCCGATTGACGCGCAGGGTCATCGAAGCCTGCGCGTTGCCCGCGGCCAGCATGTCCTCCCAGTGCTGCGGCCAGGCGCTGCGGACACGATCGATCCACCATTGCGGGTGGCGATGGCGCGCTGTTTCAGCGCTGCTGCCGGTGGTAAGGGTCGCCTGCAAGGTGTCACGCTGCCTGAGGAAATTGCGCAACACTGCATTGACCAGTCCCTTGGCGGCACTGCCACCGCGCGGGGCCACGCGTGTGGCCGCCTCAACGGCCTGGTGCACGACGGCGTGGTCGCTCTGCGGACCGCGTTGCAGTTCCACAATCGCGGCAAGCAGCAGGCCACGCAGCGAGGGGGTGGGCGGGCGCGTGACCAGCAACCCCAGCAGCGCGTCGGCGTTGCCGTAATCGCGCAATGCCGAGAAGGCCAGATCCTGCACCGCCGCGCGCAAGGAGCCGCTCACCCGGACTTCCGCCATGGCGCGCGTCAGGCTGTCGCCCTCGAGCACTCGACCGACCACCACGCCGGCAAGCGCGAAGGCGTCGGCAAGTGTGTGTGCGGACCTGGGGGAGGGGGGGGGCTTTAGAGGGGCCGATCGCATGGGTTCTGCCACGGCAAATGAAAGCGCGGGGGCCGGCGGATTATAGGCCGAAGCGATCGCCCGGCGCGACCGCAAAACCCCGGAGGAAGTCGGCAACCGGAAGACGCTTTCCACCGGGTCTCTGCAATTGCAACACATTGAGCGTCCCCTTGCCGCAGGCCACTCTCAATCCATCCGCCCCCACGGCGAGCACCTGCCCGGGAAGCGCATCGGGAAACTCGGCATTCATGTCTGCCTCGGGTCTGGCGTTCCAGATCTTGATTTCGGCCGCCCGCAACATCGAATGCGCGCCCGGAAACGGGGAAAAGGCGCGTATGTGGCGGTCTATGGCCTCAGCCGGTTCCGTCCAGTCGATCCTTGCTTCGGTCTTGTCGATCTTGTGTGCATAGCTGATGCCCTCAGTCGCCTGTTGCTGCGGTGTCAGCACGCCCTGTTCAAGGCCCTCCATGGCCCGCACGATCAACCGCGCACCCAGCGCGGCAAGGCGATCATGCAGCGTCTGCGCTGTGTCATCAGCCGACATGGGCAGGACTTCGCGCAACAGCACGGGACCCGTGTCCAGTCCGGCATCCATGCGCATGATGCAAACCCCGGTTTCGCGATCGCCTGCCAGCAGGGCACGCTGGATCGGCGCCGCGCCGCGCCAGCGCGGCAGCAGCGATGCATGGATATTGATCGCCCCCAGCCTGGGGATATCCAGCACAGCCTGCGGCAGAATGAGTCCATAGGCGGCCACCACCATGGCATCGGCACCGCAGACACGCAGGGCTTCCTGCGCCTGCACATCCTTCAATGTGGCCGGTTGGGCAACCGCGATGCCATGGCGCAGCGCCAGTTGCTTCACCGGTGATGCAAGCGACTTCATGCCGCGCCCGGCGGGACGATCGGGCTGCGTCAGTACCAGGACAATCTGCTGTCGCGCCTCCAGCAGCGCCTCCAGCGCGAGCGCGGCAAACTCAGGGGTACCGGCGAAGATAATTTTCATGAAAATCCGTGGGATGGGCAGAGAAGCGGAGAGCCGAATTGCATGCCGTGTTCGGGCGCCCATTCAGAATGGGCCATGCCGGCGATGCGCGCAAACCATCTGCACGCAAGCAACGGCTAACCATTCCCTCAGGCGGTTTCCCGCAATTGCTTTTGCAGCTTTGCCTTGATGCGGCTCTGCTTCAGTCGTGAGAGGTGGTCGACAAATACCTTGCCCTGCAGGTGATCCATTTCATGTTGGATGCACACCGCGAGCAAGCCGTCAGCATCCAGCGCGAAGGGTTCGCCCTGCTGATCCAGCGCCCGCACCTTAATGCGTTCGGCGCGCTCCACCGGTTCATAGATGCCGGGCACGGACAGGCAGCCTTCGTCACAGTATTGCTGCCCCTCACGTTCCGTGATTTCCGGGTTGATCAGGACGCACAACTGGCTTTTGTCGCGGCTTATGTCGATAACAATGACCTGCCGGTGGACGTCCACCTGGGTCGCGGCAAGGCCCACACCGGGTGCCGCATACATGGTTTCAGCCATGTTTTCGACCAGCGTGCGCAGTCCGGCATCAAACTCAGTGACCGGCGTCGCCTTCTTGTAAAGGCGCGAATCGGGGTAACGCAAAATTGACAGTACGGCCATGAATTACTTGCAAATTGAATGGATTAGATACAGAATCTAAAGCAGACTATAGGTAATATAGCTACACTATTAGCATATGGGGGCGGCCTGCGGGGTTTCCAGCGCTGACACCAAACGCTGCATCACGCGTTAATTGCTTCACACGCTTGAATAGGCAGGCGATTTAGTATTCAGGCTACTGCCCGAAATGAGGTCCGCCCATGCGCAACTCTAACATAGCCCCTGCCGCATCCGTCCCGATGCGCACAACCCGTCGCGTCGCAGCCGTGCTCGCCACAGCGGCATTGGTGCTCACGGCCCAAGTCCATGCGCAAAGTGCTGACATCAAGCTGCAGGACTCGGCGCCGGATCGCTATATCGTCCTTCAGGGAGATACGCTCTGGAGTATTGCGGGCAAATTCCTCAAAGAGCCCTTCCGCTGGCCCGAAATCTGGCGCATGAACCAGGACCAGATCAAGAACCCGAACCGCATATACCCGGGCAATGTCATCGTGCTCGACCGCAGCCAGAACCCGCCTCGGCTTTCGCTGGTATCGGATACGGTCAAGCTGTCGCCGCAGGTACGCACCGAAGTCATGGCCGAGGCGGCCATTCCCGCCATTCCCGCCAAGGTGATCGAACCCTTCCTGACCCAGCCACTGGTCGTCGAGGCCGCGGGCCTGGACAAGGCACCGCGCATTGTCGCGACACAGGAAAACCGCGTGCACCTCGGGCCTGGCGGTCTGGCCTACGTGAGCGGCATCAGCTCAGGCCAAGGCAGCGTCTGGCAGATCTATCGCCAGGGCAAGGCTTTGATTGATCCGGAGACAAAGGCCACCCTGGGTTATGAGGCGGTATTCCTCGGCACCGGTCGCGTGCAGCGCACCGGCGAACCGGCAACCATGGAAATCCTGAATTCGCGCCAGGAGATCACCAGTGGCGACCGCCTGATCGCCGCGCCACCCGCATCACTCGCTCAATATGTTCCGCATGCACCCAAGGTGTTCATTCGCGGACGCGTCATCGGCATGTATGACGGCCTCTCCACCAGCGAAAGCGGGCGGAATTCGGTGGTGACGATCAACAAGGGCAAGCGCGACGGCATTGAAGACGGCCATGTGTTCGCGCTACTGCGAGCGGGCAGCACGGTTGCAGATCCTGATTCAAGCAAATCGCGCGACACCGCACCGACCTTCCGGTTGCCCGACGAACGTTATGGCCTATTGTTCGTATTCAGGGTGTTTGACGCCGTGTCCTACGCACTGGTCATGGATAGCACCCGGCCGGTGGCGCCAGCGGACATCATCCAGACCCCTTAGCGACCCCTTTTCAACGCCATGCCTCAACACAACGAGGAACTGGCCGCCTGGATAGACATCAGCCTTGCGCCAGGCCTGGGACCAGCTCAGTTCCGCACGCTCCTTTCTGCATTCGGCCTGCCACAGAATATTCTTCGCGCCAGCCGGGAACAGCTGGCCCGCGTCGTCACACCACCCATTGCCTCGGCCATTCTTGTCCGCGACAGGGAGAAGTCCGTTGAGGATGCCTTGTCATGGTCGGAACAAGCGGGTCATTCCCTGATCACACTGGCCGACGCAGCGTACCCAAAACAGCTCTACGAAATTCCCGATCCGCCGCCGCTGCTCTATGTGCGCGGGCGCGTGGAACTGCTTTCGGCACCGGCGCTCGCAGTGGTCGGAAGTCGCAATGCGACGGCCCAGGGCAGGGCCAATGCCGAACAATTTGCTCGTGCCCTCAGCGACGCGGGGCTGACCATCGTCAGCGGTCTTGCACTCGGCATCGACACCGCCGCCCACAAGGGGGGCCTCGCTGGACATGGATCAACCATCGCGGTCATGGGCACTGGCATGGACACGCTTTACCCGCGCACCAACGCCGCGCTTGGCGAAGCCATCGCCAACGGCGGTGCACTGGTCACGGAGTTTCCGCTCTCCATGCCGCCGCTGTCTGCAAACTTCCCGCGGCGTAACCGTCTCATTGCAGGCCTTTCGCGCGGCGTGCTGGTGGTAGAAGCAGCGCTGGCTTCCGGGTCGCAAATCACTGCGCGTCTTGCCGCCGAGCAGGGACGTGAAGTATTTGCGATTCCCGGCTCCATCCACTCACCGCAATCGCGCGGCTGCCATGCACTGATAAAGCAGGGTGCCAAACTGGTCGAAAGTGCGCGCGACGTGCTGGAGGAAATGGGCATGACAACAACGACTGCCCCTGACAAACCGGCAGTTGCAAACCCCAATCTATCGGGTACCATATCCCCACTGATACAACATATGGGTTACGAGCCCTGTGATATCGGAACGCTGGCAGCACGTGCCGGCTTGACGCCCGAAGCGGTATCAGCGATGCTTTTGCAACTGGAACTCGAAGGCAGAATAAGCAGTCTCCCCGGAGGCTTTTATCAACGCCTGATTTAGAACCATCTAGAGATTCCCCGAGCCCATGTTTGAAGTCCTCGTATATTTGTTCGAAAACTACTACCACACGGAGAGTTATCCGGACAACGACACGTTGTCGCGCAAGCTCTCGGCGGCGGGTTTTGAAAACGAAGACATCAGCGAAGCCTTGGACTGGCTTGGCGGACTGGCTCGACATACCGAGCACCCGCTACCCGACTCACTGGAGTCCAGCCGTTCACAGCGAGCATTCATCAGCATCGAGGTTGACAAGCTCACAACGGAAAGCCGTGGCTTCCTGGCCTTCCTGGAAAGCGCCGGCATCCTGACGCCCGTATTGCGCGAGATGATCATTGAGCGTGCCATGGCCCTTGACGGTGAAGTGGTGGGCCTGGAAAAATTCAAGGTCATCGTGCTCATGGTGCTGTGGACCCGCCGCGGCAGCGTCGACACCCTGATTCTCGATGAGTTGCTGCCCGATGGCGAAAAACGCCAGATGCACTAACGGCACCACGTCGCTTTCCGGCAATGCCGCCCCGCTTGGCAACCCACCTGCACGCTCGCAAAATCCCCTAATTTATTCAAATTAACGGGCTAACACGGGTCTTGCAGGGCCCGATGCAAAAAGTTCCGCCGCCAAAATGTTTTCTTTCACAGGGACTTGCGGAGATGTTTTCACCGCGGTGAGTGGTACCCTTCCTTGCCAGCCTGTGGGCATGCTCGTATGATTGCCCGCTTTTCGCCGCCCCCTCTGCACACACATCCACACGTGGCAACTAAAAAAAAATCTACCTCTGCAATTGTCAAACCGGCCACGACGCTGAAGTCGGCGGCCCCCGTTCGCGCCGCGAAAATCCCGGCCAAAAAATCCGCCAAAGCTCCTGCCAAAGCCAAAACAGCGCGCGCTGTCGTGGAAAAGGATCTCGGCGGCAAAAGGCTGATCATTGCGGAAAAGCCCTCTGTGGCGAACGACATCGCCCGCGCCCTGGGCGGATTCACGCGCCATGGTGACTATTATGAAAACGACGAATATGTATTGTCGTCGGCCATCGGACACTTGCTCCAGTTGGTGCCCCCGGAGGGCGTCGAGGTCAAGCGCGGCAAATGGTCATTCGCAAACCTGCCAGTCATCCCGCCGCATTTCGACCTCAAGCCTATCGAGCGCACGGAAGACCGGCTCAAGCTCCTGACCAAACTACTCAAGCGCAAGGATGTCAGCGGCGTGGTGAATGCCTGCGACGCCGGGCGCGAGGGCGAATTGATCTTTCGCTACATCATGCAGCATGCGGGAGTCGACAAGCCGATTGAGCGGCTATGGCTGCAATCCATGACGCAGACCGCAATTTGCGCTGGTTTCGCCCAATTGCGCAGCGATCCGGAGATGCGCCCGCTTGCCGATGCGGCAGTCTGTCGATCCGAATCGGACTGGCTGATCGGCATCAACGGCACGCGCGCCATGACGGCGTTCAACTCCAAGGAAGGTGGCTTTTACAAAACCACCGTCGGCCGGGTACAAACGCCCACACTGGCAATACTGGTTGAGCGTGAAGAACGCATCAAGCGTTTCGTCTCGCGCGATTACTGGGAGGTGCATGCCCGTTTCGGCGCGAAGGCCGGAGAATACGAAGGCCGCTGGTTCGACGCCGATTTCAAGAAAGATGAGGACGGCGAGCGCAAGCCCGAACGATTATGGAAACGCGAGCAGGCCGACGCCATCGTTGCCGAGTGCCTGGGCAGTCCCGGTAAGGTCAGCGAAGAGACCAAACCCTCCAACCAGCTCTCACCGCTGCTGTTCGACCTGACCAGCCTGCAACGCGAGGGGAACAGCCGATTCGGTTTCTCTGCGCGGACCACGCTGTCACTGGCCCAAGCCCTGTACGAACGGCACAAGGTGCTCACTTATCCGCGTACCGATGCACGCACGCTGCCCGAGGATTATCTGGCCACGGTGCAGGACACATTGAAGGAATTCAAGGGCACCGAGTTTGCCCCGTTCGCAAGCCAGATCCTCAAATCGGGCTGGGTCAAACCGAACAAACGCATCTTCGACAACAGCAAGATATCCGACCACTTCGCCATTATCCCGACCTTGCAGACGCCCAAGACGCTGAATGAGGCCGAAGCCAAGATCTACGACCTGGTGGTGCGCCGTTTTCTGGCGGTGTTCTTTCCGCCCGCGGAATATCTACAGACCACCCGTATCACGGTAATCGAGAAACATCGCTTCAAAACCGAAGGCCGGGTGCTGGTGAATCCCGGATGGCTTGCTGTGTACGGCAGGTCCGCACAGGGTGAAAGCGAAAACCTTCCGGCAGTCACACAGAACGAAGTCGTGCAGCCCCTGGAAATCGAGGCACAGCAGAACCAGACCAAGCCGCCAGCGCGCTTCAGCGAGGCGACGCTGCTGTCGGCAATGGAGGGCGCCGGCAAACTGGTGGAAGACGGCGAGCTGCGCGAGGCAATGAGCGAAAAGGGGCTGGGCACCCCGGCAACGCGCGCGTCAGTCATTGAAGGCCTGTTGCTGGAGGAATACATCCATCGCAACCAGCGTGAGCTGGTGCCAACGCCAAAGGCGTTTTCATTGTTATTCGCCCTGCGGCATTTCGGCATCGAGGAGCTGCGCTCACCTGAACTTACCGGTGACTGGGAGTTTAAGCTCAAGCAAATGGAGAAGGGCAAGCTGGGCCGTGAGGAATTCATGGACCACATCACCTCACTCACGCAGGAGTTGGTACAGCGCATCAAGGTTGGTGACATTCCCGACACAGCATATGCGACAGTGCCCGTGCCCTGCCCCAAGTGCGGCGGGACCGTACAGGAAACCTATCGCAAGTTCGTATGCCAGAAATGCGATCTGGCGATCTGGAAGGTTGTTTCAAGCCGGGAATTTTCGCTGGAGGAAATCACCGAGCTTTTCACGAACCGCAGCCTGGGTCCACTGCAGGGCTTCCGCAGCCGGATGGGCAAGCCTTTCGCCGCGGCAATCAAGCTGAACGACGAATTTCGCACCGAATTTGATTTCGGTCAGAGCAACGCCGACGATCAGACGCCAGTTGATTTTTCCGGCCAGGACACGCTAGGGAAATGTCCTAAGTGTGACAATCAGGTGTTCGAGATGCCCATGGCGTTTGTCTGCGAGAAATCGGTGGGTGAAGCACGCGCCTGTGATTTCCGTTCGGGCAAGATCATTTTGCAACGGAACATGGAACGCGAGCAGATGCTGAAACTGCTGGCCACCGGCAAGACGGACCTGCTGCACCGCTTCATTTCCAAGAAGGGGCGGCCCTTCTCGGCTTATCTGGTCAGGAAACCGGATGGCAGCGTCGGATTCGAATTCGAGGTGCGTGAGAAAAAAGCAGCCGGCTCGGCACGCAAAACCAAGGTTGCGGCCAAGTCCTCCTAGTCGCAGATCACCACCACCACACCCAGTGGGGATAGCAGCTTAAACGTCCAGCCGGGCAATCAATGCGTTCTGTTCGATG
This sequence comes from Bordetella parapertussis, assembly GCA_945885335.1. Classification (GTDB taxonomy): domain Bacteria; phylum Pseudomonadota; class Gammaproteobacteria; order Burkholderiales; family SG8-39; genus CAIYPG01. The sequence continues at coordinate 13,474 of CAMCYY010000006.1, read as the reverse complement.
AACTGGCGTCGCGGTTCGACCTCGTCGCCCATCAGCTTGGTAAATATGTCATCCGCCGCCAGGACATCCTCGATTTGAACCTTGAGGAGGCGCCGGCACGTCGGGTCCATGGTCGTCTCCCACAACTGGTCTGGATTCATTTCACCCAGCCCCTTGTAACGCTGGAACGAAGCACCGCGTTCCACCTCTGCCAGCAACCAGCGCATGGATTCTGAGAAGTCGGCGACCGGTTGTTCCTTGTCTTCACGGCGCACCACCGCACCAGCACCAATCAGGCCGTTCAGCATCACCGCCGTCTTTTCCAGTTGCTGGCAGTCTCCCGACAATATGAAATCCTCGTCGATGAGGCTGTTGCGGATGTTGCCGTGGCGGTTGCGTTCAATCAGGAGTTGGTGGCGCTCGGACTTCTCGTCGTAGCGCGCGCGGATGTTGACCCCGCCGTTACCGTTCTTGTCCCCTTTGTCAACCATCGCCTCTTTCAACTTGAGGGCACTGGCGCCGGCAGCCTGGGCGCTAGACAGATCCACCTTCACGCCGGATGCGAGCGCAAGCAGCGCCTCGGGATCAATGATCTTCGACAACCTCAGGATAACCGCTTCGGCCAGCAGAAACTCCTTGGCAAGCAACTCCAGTGGCGCGCCTTCTATGGGCACAGCACCCGCTTTTGGGGTCAGCGACGCGCCAACCAGCGCCTGGGTCAGCATGAACTGGTCTCGCTCGTGGTCATCTTTGAGATATCGCTCCGACTTTCCCAGCTTTACTCTATACAGCGGCGGCTGTGCAATGTAGATGTGGCCATGCTCGACCAGTTCCGGCATTTGCCGGTAGAAGAAGGTCAGGATTAGTGTCCGGATGTGCGCGCCGTCCACGTCAGCATCAGTCATGATGATGATGCGGTGATAGCGCAACTTCGAGACGTCGTACTCTTCCTTGCCAATGCCGGTTCCCAATGTCTGGATAAGCGTGACGATTTCCTGTGATGAGATCAGCTTGTCGAATCGGGCCTTCTCAACGTTGAGGATTTTCCCCTTGAGCGGCAGGATGGCCTGGAACTTCCGGTCGCGACCCTGCTTGGCAGATCCACCCGCAGAGTCACCCTCGACGATGTAAAGCTCGCACAGCGCCGGATCCTTCTCCTGGCAATCAGCCAGCTTGGCCGACAAGCCGAAAGAGTCGAGCACACCTTTGCGCCGAGTCAGGTCGCGCGCTTTGCGCGCCGCTTCCCTAGCGCGTGCTGCATCGACAATTTTGGTACAAATAATGCGTGCGTCATTGGGCCGTTCCAGCATGAAGCTCTTGAGTTTGTCAGCGACGATTTCCTGAACCACAGGCTGCACTTCAGAGGACACCAGTTTTTCCTTGGTCTGCGAGGAAAACTTCGGCTCTGGAACCTTGACTGACAGGACGCAGGACAGGCCCTCGCGCATGTCATCACCAGTGGTTTCGACCTTAGCCCGCTTGGCCACCTCATTGGCTTCGATGTACTGATTAATGGAGCGCGTCATCGCCGCTCGCAAGCCAGTCAGGTGGGTGCCCCCGTCACGCTGGGGGATGTTGTTCGTGAAGCACAGTACCTGCTCCTGGTAGGAGTCGTTCCATTGCATTGATACTTCAACAATGATGCCGTCCTTTTCACCGACAGCATGAAAAACAGAGGGGTGCAGAACGCTCTTGTTGCGGTTGATGTACTCCACAAATCCGCGTACCCCGCCCTCGAATGCAAAGTCTTCTTCTTTGCCGATGCGCTGGTCTACCAACTTGATCCGCACACCGTTATTGAGGAAGGACAGTTCACGCAGGCGTTTTGCTAGGATGTCATAGTGGAATTCCACCACGTTGAAAGTTTCCAGGCTGGCCATGAAATGTACCTCGGTGCCACGCCGCTCAGTTTTGCCTATCACCTTCAGTGGCTCGACGCGTTCACCGCGCCGGAATTCCATGGAATGCGCCGCGCCGTCGCGACGTATGGTCAGCCGCAGCCAGTCGGACAGGGCATTGACCACGGACACACCAACACCATGCAACCCGCCGGAGACCTTATACGCATTGTTGTCAAACTTGCCGCCGGCGTGCAGTTCGGTCATGACGATTTCCGCTGCTGATCTCCCCTCGGGATCATCGCGATGGATTTCAGTAGGGATGCCGCGGCCGTTATCGGTGACGCTGATGGAGTTGTCGGTATGGATGGTCACCACGATCTCATCGCAGTGTCCAGCCAGCGCCTCGTCGATGGCGTTATCGACGACCTCAAACACCATGTGGTGCAGGCCGGTCCCATCCGAGGTATCACCGATGTACATGCCCGGGCGCTTGCGCACCGCATCCAGACCCTTCAATACCTTGATGCTGTCGGAGCCGTACTGCTCCGCGTTACTGTTCGTGATCGGTTCTGACATCTTGGTTTAGATTCTCATCGGCATGACGACATACTTGAAATCGTTCTTGTCAGGAACGGTGATCAGTGCGCTGGAATTCGCATCGCCCAGCCCGCACAGCACTTCATTGACATCGAGGTGATTGAGGACATCGAGCAGGTAGCCCACATTGAATCCGATGTCGAGCGATTCACCTTTGTAGTCAACATCAATTTCTTCCTGCGCCTCTTCCTGCTCAGTGTTGGAGCAGGTCACCTTTAGTGTTCCATCGGACAACACCCAGCGGACACCACGAAACTTGTCGCTGGTCAGGATTGCCGTTCTTTGCAGAGCCTGCAGCAGTGTGACGCGGTTCAGGCGCAGCAGTTTTGGCTGGTCCTTTGGTATGACCCTAGAGTAATCGGGAAATTTTCCGTCGATAAGCTTTGAGACCAGCAGGACCTCGCCAAAGGAAAATCGCACCTGGGTTCCAGATACTTCTACCGAGATCGGATCATCCGAGTCTGACAGAAGTTTGGAGAGTTCCAGTATGGTTTTTCTGGGCAGGATGACTTCCTGCTTCGGTAGATCCTTGGCATCCAGTTCCCGGCTGGCAAATGCCAGGCGGTGGCCATCGGTGGCAACAAGGCTGAGGCTTCCTTTTTCGACCACCATGAGCAGGCCGTTCAGGTAGTAGCGGATGTCCTGTTGCGCCATAGCGTACTGCACCAGGCCGATTAGGGAGCGCAGCAGTTTTTGCGGCACGGTAAAACGCGTAGCGTTGCCTTCGGCAGCGGCTAGTCGCGGAAAATCCTCCGGTGCAAGCGTTTGCAGGTTGAAACGGCTTTTCCCGGATTTCACCTGCATACGTTTTTCCTGCAGGGCTAGGGATACTTCCGAACCTTCCGGCAATGCCCGCAGGATGTCGAGCAGTTTGCGTGCGCCAACCGTCGTCGTCTTGGACTCACCTTGTCCGGTGACCGACGTGGAGGCAGAAATTTCAATTTCGATGTCTGTGGCGACGAACTCGATCTTATCCCCTGAACGCGCCAACAAAACATTGGAAAGGATAGGCAGGGTGTGCCGCCTTTCAATGATGCCAGACACCGCCTGCAATGGTTTTAGTAGTGTCTCTCGGTTAATCTTGAATAGATTCATATATATTCCTTAGTAATAGTAATAAGGAGACGTTAATTCCGGGATAACTAGCCTAGATCCAGTAAACACGCGGTTCTTGCCTGTTGACAAACTGTGGACAAGCCTGTGGATTTTGCGTGGGTGGATTCTGGATAGTTTTCCAGCACACCGGAAAAAAAGGGATTTACCACCACTTGTCCCCAGGTTTCCACGGACTTGTTCATCCCTTCAATACTTGTTCGAGAACGTGATAATCACGATTTATGTCGTGATCCTTATCACGCAACGCAGCAATAGTGCGACACGCGTGAAGAACAGTTGTATGGTCGCGGCCGCCGAAGGCAACACCAATTTCCGGCAGGCTCATCTGTGTCAAATCTTTGGCTAGTGCCATGGCTATCTGCCGGGGGCGGGCAATATTCCGTACCCGTTTCTGCGCCAGCAGGTCCGACACCTTCAGCTTGTAGTAGTCCGCTGTGGTTTTCTGGATGTTTTCAACAGTGATCTGGCGGTTCTGCGCCATCAGGAGGCCTTTAAGTGCCTCCTTGGCAGTGTCCAGTGTGATTTCCTTGCCACTGAAGCGGGCGAAGGCAATGACACTCTTCAATGCACCTTCCAACTCGCGTACGTTGGACCGGATGTGCTTGGCGATAAAGAAGGCGACGTTTTCGTCCAGCTTAAAGGAAACAGCCTCCGCCTTTTTCAGGATGATGGCGACGCGCATCTCCTGTTCCGGGGGTTCGATGGCAACGGTAAGGCCCCAGGAAAAACGCGATTTCAGGCGTTCGTCCAGACCTGACAGGTCCTTCGGGTAAGTGTCGCAGGTGATAATGACCTGCTTGTGTGCTTCGATGAGTGCATTGAAGGCGTAGAAGAACTCTTCCTGAGTCCGGTCCTTGCCCGTGAAGAACTGAATGTCGTCAATCAGCAGCAGGTCGAGCGAATGATAGTAGCGCTTGAAATCATCGAATGATTTCTGCTGATAGGCGCGCACGACATCCGATACATAGTCGGAGGCGTGCAGATAACGAACACGCGCGGCAGGATGCTGGGTCAGGACGAAATTGCCGATGGCATGAATCAGGTGGGTTTTCCCCAGGCCGACCCCGCCATAGACGAACAAAGGGTTGTACGATGTTCCTGGATGCTCGGCGACTTGCAGTGCCGCGGCCCGCGGCAACTGATTGGCCTTGCCGGGAACAAAGTTGTCGAACGTGAAGTCCTTGATCAGGCTGGAGCGCTCAACAGAGGCGCCACGTACCGCGCCATTTCGTGGCACCACTGGCTTGCTCACCTGTGGTGTAGTGGGCGCTGTCGGTGGGGGCTCATTTGCCGCGAGCGACAGCGAAACATGGATGGGGGAGGAAAAAAACGCCGATGCCATGGCTTCGATGCGAGCCAAAAATCGCTCCTTTACCCATTGCAGGACAAAGCGATTTGGCGCGACCAGTTTGAGCTCCCCCGAAGGTGTCACATCCGAGTCCAGGCTTAGGGGCCGAATCCAGGTGTTAAACTGTTGAGCGGGAAGCTCTTTTTCGAATTGGTTCAGGCAGGACTGCCAGAAACCCAGCATGAGATTTATAGGGCTTTTTTAGATGAAAATCGAGCCCCGATTCTAGCCTGTTTTCGGGTACTTATCCACAGGTTCCCGGATTTGCAGACATTGACAAACACTAGGTGAAAAAGGTCTAATCCCCGGTTCTTTTGCCTTAGGAAGCACCATGAAACGAACATACCAACCTTCAGTTGTGAAGAAAAAGCGCACCCACGGATTTCTCGTCCGCATGAGGACTCGTGGCGGCAGGGCTGTGATCCGCGCGCGCCGCGCCAAGGGACGTGTCCGTCTGGCCGTCTGAAATTGCACTGTCGGGTGATCATTTGCCCGGTCCGGGATTGGGATTTCACCAGCGGCACCGCTTGTGCACCCGCGATTTCGTGGCTGTACTGCGGGGCGGAAAACTGCTGCGTGGCAACGGAATTTCTGTTTTGCTTGGCGACAGTGTTTCTGGCGAGGCCAGACTTGGCCTTATTGTTCCGAAGCGCATCCTTCAACGCGCTGTGGATCGCAACCGGGTCAAGCGGGTGCTGAGAGAGTGGTTCAGGCATAGCCGGACGCGCCTGGCGGGCAGGGATTGCGTGATACGTCTGACACCTGCCAGCACCAAAGGTCCGGCTGTCAAAGTGGATGGCGTTTCGCTTCTGGCCGAACTGGAACGCATCGTGCCGCGCGAAGCGGTGCGAAGTGTGGGGGTCTGAAGTGCGCCGTTTGCTGCTCCTCCTTCTACAAGGGTACCGATACCTGATCAGTCCGATGCTTGGGCCCAACTGCAGGTTTCATCCCTCCTGTTCTGAATATGCGGTGCAGGCGCTCGAGAGGCATGGTGCCGGTTGCGGCAGCGTGCTGACCTTGAAACGCGTGTGCCGATGCCACCCCTGGCATCCCGGGGGATACGATCCGGTTCCCTGACCACGGATCACAACAAGCCGCGCTAAATGCGGCTGGACGAGAGATTTGATGAGTGACGTTAAAAGACTGATCCTGTTCGCCATATTTTCCTTTTCGATGCTCATGCTGTGGCAGGCATGGCAAAAGGATCAGCGCGCATTGCAGGCCCCCGCGGCGGCCCAGAACGCCGCCACAGAGACTGGCAAGGGTGGCATTCCAGTGCCTGCAGCTCCTGCGCCCGGGACGCTTCCCCAGGCGGCGCAAATTACTGCTGCGCAAGCTACACCTGTTGCCCCCCGTGAGCGCATCAGCATTGTCACGGACGTAATCCGCGCTGAGGTCGATACGCTGGGCGGCGACATTGTCAGCCTGGAACTTCTCGATCACCCCGATACGATCGACCAGTCAAAGAACTTTTTTTTGCTCGGCGCACAGCACCACTACGCGGTGCAGAGTGGATTGACCGGGGAGGGCTTTCCCAACCACAAGACCATTTATTCAGCCGCGGAAAAGAAATACACCCTCAATGAAACCCAGCAAAAACTCGAATTGCGGCTGCAAGCGCAAGGCATCAACGGCGCCAGTGGGGTCAAGGTCACCAAGGTCATCACCTTTCATCGCGGCAGTTACCTGATTGATATCACGCATGAGGTGGCCAACGGCAGCAATGCGCCCATTGCCCCCTTCTTGTATGCGCAGATCACGCGCGACAGCAAGGCCCCCGATGGTTCCCAGGCCATGATGGCCACCTACACCGGGCCGGCCGTTTATACGGAGCAGGACAAGTACTACAAGGTGCATTTCGACGATGTCAACGGCAGCAAGCCGTTCAAGAAAAGCAGCAGCGACGGCTGGATCGGCATGCTCCAGCATTATTTCGTTTCGGCCTTGGTGCCACGCGCGAACCAGCCCCGAGAGTTCTATGTGGACAAGCTGGCGGACGACCTCTTTGCGGTAGGGGTCAAGTCACCCCTCGCCACGCTCGCGCCCGGCGCAAGCGGCAGTGCAGGCACATCGCTTTACGCCGGTCCCCAGGACCAGGACAAGCTGAAAGCGATTGCGCCGGGCCTGGAGTTGGTTGTTGACTACGGCTGGCTGACGGTCATCGCAGCCCCTTTGTTCTGGGTGTTGCAGTTCTTCCATGGCTGGCTAGGCAACTGGGGCCTCGCAATCATTTTCCTGACGGTTTCCATCAAGCTCATTTTCTTCCCCCTGTCGGCCGCCAGCTATCGGTCCATGGCAAAAATGAAACAGGTCACGCCGCGGCTGACGAAACTGCGCGAGCAATACGGTGATGACCGCATGAAGATGAACCAGGCCATGATGGAGCTGTACAAGCAGGAAAAGATCAATCCGCTTGGTGGCTGCCTGCCCGTCGTGGTCCAGATCCCGGTGTTTATTGCCCTCTACTGGGTGTTGCTCGCAAGTGTGGAATTGCGCCATGCGCCGTTCTACGGCTGGATTGTCGACCTGGCGTCGGCAGATCCCTATTACATCCTGCCGGCGCTGATGATGGCCTCCATGATCGTGCAAACCAAGATGAGCCCTACGCCACCCGATCCGGTGCAGGCCAAGGTCATGCAGTTCATGCCACTGATATTCGGCATCATGTTCTTCATATTCCCGGCCGGGCTGGTGCTCTACTGGCTGGTGAACAACGTGCTTTCCATCCTGCAGCAGTGGTATGTCAACCGCTCCATCGAGAATTCCAAACCTGCGGCGGCCACCAAGCGCTGAACGGGGCTTGAACAGCAGGGCTGCGGCCCTGTGACTTCCGGGGCAAAGGCAAACGCTTGAACCAGCCGCCAAATCGGAATCAGAGTCGGAACCGGAGCGAGACGATCGTCGCCATTGCCACGCCACCGGGCCGCGGCGGCATCGGCATCGTCCGCTTGTCCGGGTCCGGACTCGCACCTGTGGTGCTGGCACTCATGGGCCGGACGCCTGAGCCGCGTCAGGCAACCCACGGCGCTTTTCTCGATGCATCAGGCGCGGCGCTGGATGACGGCCTTGCGCTCTACTTTCCGGGGCCGGCATCCTATACCGGTGAGGACGTACTGGAGTTGCATGGCCACGGCAGTCCCGTGGTGATGCATATGCTGATCAAGCGCTGTGTGGAATTGGGCGCGCGCCTGGCTGAACCCGGCGAGTTCACCCGTCGAGCCTTCCTCAACGACAAGCTGGATCTAGCCCAGGCCGAAAGCGTGGCGGACCTCATTGAGGCCGCAACGGAAACCGCGGTGCGCTGTGCCCTGCGCAGTCTGCGCGGCGACTTCTCCAAAGCGGTCGATGCCATGGTGCAGCAGCTGGTCGACCTGCGCATGCTCGTGGAGGCCACGCTGGATTTTCCCGATGAGGAAATTGACCCGATGGATCGCGCCGCAATGGAACAGCGCCTTGCCCGCGTGCGTGCCGAGCTTGCACGCGCCTTGGAAAGTGGTCGTCAGGGAAGCCTGTTGCGCAGCGGTCTTCAGGTGGTGCTTGCGGGGCAGCCCAACGTTGGCAAGAGCTCGCTGCTCAATCGCCTCGCAGGCGAGGATCTGGCCATCGTAACGCCAATTCCCGGCACCACCCGAGACACGGTCCGGCAGGTCATGCAGATCGAGGGCGTGCCACTGCACATCATCGATACGGCCGGATTGCGCGAGACCACCGATGAAGTCGAGGCCTTGGGCATTGCCCGGACTTGGGCTGCGATTGAAAGTGCAGACCTGCTCATCCTGATCGTGGATGCCGCACGCGGTGTCACGGCGGAGGAACAGGCAATTATCGAGCGTCTGCCGCAAGGCCTGCGCCGGCTGACTGTCTACAACAAGACCGATTTGTTGCAGCAATCGCCGCGGGTGCAAGGCGGCGACCATGGCCCGGAGATTCATCTCTCGGCCAAGACCGGGGCGGGCCTCGACCTGCTGAAAGCCGAAATACTGCACATTGCCGGGTGGCGACCCGGGAACGAAGATCTGTTGATGGCCAGGGAGCGGCACCTGTCCGCGCTGTCCGAGGCGGCCTCTGCCCTTGAGTGTGCCGACAGAATGCTGGCCCAGACGGAGTTTTTCGCCGAAGAGTTGCGTTTTGCGCAAGCCAGCCTTTCCAGTATCACTGGCACGTTTACCGCTGATGACCTACTGGGCGAGATTTTCTCGCGCTTCTGCATTGGAAAGTAGCCGTTACCGCCCGCCCGGCAGACGGGCATTATTTGCCGTAACATGACTGCGCACGTCAGAGAACTTACAAAGCAAGCACAAAAGGAGAAGACCATGAAGATCACAATGAAGGTTGTCGGCACCTTGTTGATGTTTCTGTTTTCGGCAGGTTTTGCCCTCGCTGCCGATAACATCAAGATACTGATTCCGGCCAATCCGGGTGGTGGCTGGGACCAGACTGGTCGTGCGCTAGCCGCGGCCATGCAAAGCGCGGGCGTCATCAAGACGGCGAAACTGGACAACCGTGGTGGTGCGGGCGGAACAATCGGCATTACGCAGTTCGTGAACTCTTCCAAGGGCGACCCGGAAGCACTGATGGTCGGCGGCCTGGTCATGGTTGGGGCGATTGAACTTGCGAAGTCACCGGTCGGGCTGAATCAGGTCACGCCGATTGCGCGTCTGACTGCCGAATACGAGGCCATCGTCGTTCCGGCCAATTCCAAATTCAAGACGCTGAAGGAATTGCTTGATGCCTTCAAGGCGAACCCGGGCAGCATTTCCTGGGGTGGCGGCTCGGCCGGTGGCGTGGACCACATCCTGGTCGGCCTGATTGCCAAGGAACTGAAGGCCGATGCCTCCAAGATCAACTATGTTCCCTATGCCGGTGGCGGCGAGGCCATGGCAGCAATCCTCGGCGGGCATGTCACTGCCGGTGTTGCCGGTTATGGCGAATTCCAGGCACAGGTCAAGGAAGGCAAGCTGCGCGCGCTGGCAGTTTCCTCACCCAAGCGCATCAGCGTCGCACCGGATGTGGCGACACTGAAGGAACAGGGCCTCAACATCGAGCTGTTCAATTGGCGCGGTGTATTCGGTGCGCCCGGCATCACCGCTGCGCAGCGCACGGCATTGACCAAGCAGGTGACTGACACGGTCAAGAGTCCGGCCTGGCAAGAAACCCTGAAGCGCAACGACTGGAGTGATGTACTGCTGACCGGCGATCCGTTCAAGGTGTACATCGATGAAGAAGTGAAGCGCACTGCCCAGGTGTTGAAAGACGTCGGTCTGGTCAAGTAGTCGCGCGGATCGCCCGGTGAGGGGACGAGGTGGGCAGGTGCTGGTGGCCGCGGGGGTGCTTGCCCTCGGGTTTGCTTTCGCGGTCGGCACCTGGCTGCTTCCCGATGCACCCAGTTATGCGCGCGTTGGCACCCGGCTGTTTCCGGGCCTGATCTCCTCTGGCCTGGTCATTGTTGGGGCTTTGCTGTTGCGCGAGGCGCTGACCAGCGGTTTCAGCGCATTTCCCGACGAGCATCGTGATCGCTTCGACTTGCGTGCGTTTGCCTGGATAAGCAGCGGCGTTGTGCTGCACATGCTGCTGATCGCGGGGCTCGGCTTCATCCTTTGCTCAAGTTTCCTGTTTGTCGCGGTTGCAAGAGGCTTCGGCAGTACGAAGCCCGTGCGCGACATCGGCCTTGGCCTGGCTATAAGCATCGTGGTCTATGTGCTGTTCACCCAGGCGCTGACGCTCAGCCTGCCCTGGGGCGCGTGGCTGCCGGAACTTTCATAACAGGACTGGTGTGACTGAAACATTTGCGCTGCTGGTCCAGGGGTTCGGCGTTGCCCTCACGCTGCAGAATCTGCTGCTGTGCCTCGTCGGCTGCACGCTGGGTACGGCAATTGGCGTGCTCCCGGGGGTCGGCCCGGCCCTGACCATTGCGCTGCTCCTGCCCGCGACGGCCAAGCTTGATCCGACCGGCGCCCTGATCATGTTTGCGGGTATCTATTACGGGGGCATGTTCGGCGGTTCCACGACGGCCATCCTGCTCAATACGCCGGGCGAATCGGCCTCCATCGTTACTGCAATGGAGGGCAACCAGATGGCCAAGCGCGGCCGCGCCGGAGCTGCGCTTTCCACGGCCGCCATCGGTTCCTTCGTGGCCGGCACCATTGCCACGCTGCTGTTGACGCTGGTTGCCCCGATCGTTGCCGAATGGGCGCTGCTGTTCGGCCCTGCAGAGTATTTCGCGCTTATGGTGCTGGCGTTCACCACGGTATCAACCGTGCTCGGCGCTTCGCCCCTGCGTGGCTTTGTCAGTCTGTTCCTTGGCCTTGCGGTGGGTCTGATCGGCATTGATGCCATTACGGCGCAGCCGCGTTTTGCCTTGGGTGTTCCCGATTTGCTCGACGGCATCGACATTGTCATTGTTGCCGTCGGCCTGTTTGCCGTCGGTGAGACCCTGTATCTCGCAGCGTATTACGGCAAAAAAACCGAGACGATTGAAAAACTGTCCGGCAGCATCTGGATGAACAAGGAAGACTGGGCGCGTTCCTGGAAACCCTGGCTGCGCGGGACAGCCTTTGGGTTTCCATTTGGCTCCATTCCGGCCGGCGGTGCGGAAATACCGACGTTTCTTTCCTATGCCACCGAGAAAAAGCTGTCCAGACATCCCGAGGAATTCGGCAAAGGCGCAATCGAAGGCGTGGCGGGACCGGAGGCGGCGAACAATGCCTCCAGCACCGGCAGCCTGGTGCCGCTGCTGACGCTGGGCCTGCCGACTTCGGCGACTGCGGCCATCATCCTCGCCGCCTTCCAGCAGTACGGCCTGCAGCCGGGGCCGACGCTGTTCTCGAATACACCCGGGCTGGTGTGGGGCCTGATCGCCAGCCTGTACATCGGCAATGTGATGCTGCTCATCCTCAACCTGCCGCTGGTGGGCCTGTGGGTCAGGCTGCTCACCATTCCACGCCCGTTGCTCTATGGCGGCATTCTCGTGTTTGCCACGCTGGGCGCCTATGGATTGCGCCAATCCTGGTTTGACCTGCTGCTGCTCTACATCATCGGTCTGGTCGGATTCGTGATGCGGCGTTTTGATTTTCCTGTCGCGCCGGTCATCGTCGGTCTGATACTGGGGCCGCTGGCCGAGCAGCAATTTCGTCGCACGCTGTCCATCAGCCAGGGTGACATGAGCGTGTTCCTGACGCATCCGATATCCGCGGTGCTGCTGGGCGTTGCCACGCTGGTGATCCTGGTGCCTTGGGCGTTGCGCCGGCTGCGTGCAAAGCGTCTTGCCGCAGTTCTCCGGACAGGGTGAAAAATTTATGCGTTTGCCAGAAAACTGCCTTTTTGTTCAAGTAGTTATAAATCGGCTTCCCGTGCGACTCGCCCCCTGAACAGGGCTTCGTGTAAAATCTCGCCCCTTACATCAACGGTGGCCAGATTGAATGGCTAGTCGCCCCATGGCGAGCCCGCAGCCCGACCGGACCAATGACATGAATAAACCAATTTCCCCATCTGCCATCGATATCGCCGCGCCCGCGAATGTTCAGCATGCCGGCGTCAGGGAATGGGTGGCGCGCATTGCAGCACTGACAAAACCTGATCACATCCACTGGTGCGATGGTTCGCAGGCCGAGTACGACAGCCTCTGCGAAGCGATGGTCAAGGCAGGGACACTGCGCAAACTCAATCCCGCGCTGCGCCCGAACAGCTACCTCGCCTGGTCTGACCCGACCGACGTGGCGCGCATGGAAGACCGCACTTTCATCTGCAGCGAGGCCAAGGAAGACGCCGGCCCGACGAACAACTGGACTGAGCCCGCAGAAATGCGCGGCACGCTGAACGCGCTGTTCGACGGCTGTATGCGCGGCCGCACCCTGTACGTGGTGCCCTTCTCCATGGGGCCGCTGGGCTCGCACATTGCGCAGATCGGCATCGAGATTACCGATTCGCCTTACGTCGCCGTCAGCATGAAAGTGATGACGCGCATGACCAGCAAGGTCTGGGACATCCTCGGCAAGAACGGTGAATTCGTGCCCTGCATCCACTCGCTGGGTGCGCCGCTCGCCGCGGGACAGAAAGACGTGGCCTGGCCCTGCAACAAGGACCAGAAGTACATCGTCCATTTCCCCGAGACGCGCGAGATCTGGTCATTCGGTTCGGGCTACGGCGGCAATGCCCTGCTGGGCAAGAAGTGCCTGGCCTTGCGCATTGCTTCGGCAATGGGACGCGATCAGGGCTGGCTGGCCGAGCACATGCTGATCCTGGGCGTGACCTCGCCAGAGGGCAAGAAGACCTACGTTACGGCCGCATTCCCGTCGGCCTGCGGCAAGACGAATTTCGCCATGCTGGTGCCGCCGCCTGCATTTGCCGGCTGGAAGGTTTCCACGATCGGTGATGACATTGCCTGGATCAAGCCCGGCAAGGACGGCCAGTTGTACGCCATCAATCCCGAAGCGGGTTTCTTCGGCGTTGCGCCCGGCACCTCGATCAAGTCGAACCCGAACTGCATGGCTTCGCTGACCGAGAACGTGATTTTCACGAACGTCGCGCTGACCCCCGAGGGTGATGTTTGGTGGGAAGGCATGACCGACACCCCGCCGGAGAAATTGCTCGACTG
>CAMCYY010000005.1 GCA_945885335.1 Bordetella parapertussis | reverse complement strand
CTTCGCCCAGGGTGCGGTTGATGAGGATGCGTCCGGAGAACGTTCCGAGCAGGGCGACCAGGCGCGGGCAATAGCGTTGCACCGTGTCGGGATCGTGCACGGCGATGTAGAGGCGGTTGTTCAGTCCCCGCCGCAGGAATTGCCTCAGCGCCTCGATGCGGGCAGGGACTTCCAGCCGGAAGTCGCCGAAGTCAGGGTCGAAGACCCGCAGCTCGTTTTCGGCGATCGCCAGCAGACGGTCGGCCGCATGGTTGTATTCGGCCTTCGAGGTGAACAGTGTGCGTTCCGGTGCGGGTGGTACGCCTTTGCCGGTGTCGAGCGGGTCAGTCATGTCTGTTGCAGCAGCGTGAGGGTTATTTCGGGATTACGCGTCCGTTCCCGGATGCAGCCAGCCGGCAATATACCAATCGTGCAGCACCCGGCACAGCGCCTCGTCGTGACGCCCCGGCGAGAGCGTGCGGTCATCGGCCAGCCGGAGCAACTGCGCTCTTTGAGGGGGCGCAATGGCGACCTGTTCGCCGTTGATGAACAACTCCCTGGCGCTATGCAGCATCAGTGTGCGCGGATCCAGCCTTGCGCCCTGCGCGCGCAGGCGGTCGCGGAAGCGTGCCGGGGCGAGCGGGGTGCGCGGCCGCGTGAACACGATGCGCGGTTTCGGCTCGGACAGGTATTCGCCGAGGAAGCGCGATACGTCGCGGCGCGTGAAACGGATTGTCGACAACAGTTCTGCGGTGCGCGTCACCATGGCCGCGGGGATGGCTGAGGGTTTTGATTGCACCTGCAGGTCGGGGTCGCGATACAGGCCGGGCAGGTCCAGGCCTTCGGCGTAGCGGGTCAGGAACTCCGCTGCCAGTTCGCGCCGTGCCGGCGCGCGAAAGCCGATGGAATAGGTGATGCAGTTGTCCAACGCAATGCCGTCATGCGCCCAGCCAGGCGGCAGGTAGAGCAGGTCGCCGTTTTCGACGAGGTATTCCTCCTCCGGTTTGAAGTGCTTCAGGATGCGCAGCCCGATGTTTTTCACGAACTCGGTATCGTTGGCATTGCGTGGCGGCCCGATGCGCCAGAGGCGCCGCCCCATGCCCTGCAACAGGAATACGTCATAGGAGTCGATATGCGGCCCGACGCCGCCGCCAGGCACGGCATAACTCGCCATGACGTCATCCAGCCGCGCGTAGGGAATGAAACTGAATTCGTGCAGCAGGCGGTCAGCTGCCGTGTTGTGCAGGTTCAGGCCCTGCACCAGCAGCGTCCAGTCGACCGCCGGCATGCGCTTGAAGTCCGCCGCGCGAAACGGTCCGTGCGCGATTGACCACTTGCCGCGCTGGCGGCTGACGGTGCGCGACTCCACGTCATCATCTGCGGCGAGTCGAAACAATTCAGCGGCTTGCGTGACAGCCTTGAAGTCGGGAATGGCATTGCGCACCAGCAAGGGTCGTTTCTGCCAGTGCCGTGACAGGAACTGGTGCGCTGTTTTTCCGCCGAGCAGTTGCATTCTCATCGGCACGATTATAGTCTGCGGGTGAGGGAAGGTCCTGCAGGCGTGATAGACGCGCGGGCATGGGGGCGTAACGCAATGGTAACGGGGATACTCAACGTATGAACCGCCAACACGCTGCACTTCAAGCCGGTCAGCCAGCCCCGCTGTTCTCCCTGCCCGACGCCGACATGGAACGGGTGGACCTGGCGCAGTATCGCGGCCGAAAAAACGTCGTGTTGTATTTCTATCCCCGCGATGGCACGCCGGGCTGCACCTTGCAGGCGACGGATTTCTCCGACCATGAAAGTGATTTCGACCGGTATGACTGCGTCGTCATCGGCGTGAGCCCCGACGATTGCCTCAGTCACGCAGAATTTCGCGACGCCGCCGGCGTATCGATCTGCCTGCTCTCGGACATGGAGAACAAGGTCTGCGCAAAGTACGGCGTGCTGCGCCGGGATGACGAGCACCCGGGCGGGGAGAACGGCAGCCGCTGCGTCATGCGAGCCACCTTTGTGATCGACAAGAGCGGGACTGTGCGGCACGCCTTGTACAATGTCAGCCCGCGCGGACATGCCGCCGAGATCCTCATACTCATCAGGGAAATGCGCTGAATGCTGATTGCACCGAATACCGTGGTATCGCTGGATGTGGAACTGTCTGACATCCACGGCGCATTGCTCGACAAGCCTGAACAACCCGTGCAGTACCTGCATGGCGGCCACGACGACATCTTCCGTCTTGTTGAGGCGGCATTGGAGGGTAAGCGTGTCACGGATGCGGTTGAGGTCCGTCTGGAGCCGGAGGATGCCTTCGGCGATTACGACGAGGAACTGCTCCGCGTCGAGGATCGCTCCGGATTTCCCGATCCGCTGGAAGTCGGCATGTGTTTTGAAGGCGAGGCGGGAACGGATGATGAAGGCCTGATTTTCACCATCACCGACATCGCCGAGGGCAAGGTCGTGCTGGATGCCAACCATCCGCTGGCCGGCATGGCGCTCAAGTTTTCCTGTACGGTGGTCGATGTACGTCCTGCCAATGAAGGGGAGATCGCCAGTGGCAGTGCTGATGATGCTTCGCCAGTGATTGTGCGCGCGCTGCCCTGAAACATCTTCTTTCCTGACACTAACCGGCTGCGCAGCACTTTGGCCTGAATTCCCCTATCATGGGTACGCTCCGTACCCCAGAGTTGCGACTGAACAGCCCGGGTGCGGCGTGTTTCAACCACCCCAGGGAGGATTTATCCATGTCCGGCATGTTGGGCGTTGTTTCCTACGGCTTAGGCACTGTCGTCGGCTTTGTTGTCGTGGCCACGCTGGTGGTGTGGTTCATCCAGGACGTCACCCAGAAAAAGCACACGGTACTGCGCAACTATCCGGTCATCGGCCGTCTGCGCTATCTTCTAGAGAAGCAGGGCGAATATTTCCGCCAGTACTTCTTCATGAACGACCGCGAGGAGATGCCCTTCAACCGTGCCACCCGCGGGTGGGTCTATCGCCTGGCCAAGGACGAGGGCGGAGTGATCGGGTTTGGTTCGACGAACAACCAGAACGAACCCGGCGGCATCATTTTCGTCAACGCGCCGTTTCCGGTACTCGAGGAAGATCGCCTGCCGACGCCGCCCCTGGCGATCGGTGAGGGCTATTGCAAGAACCCCTTCATTGCGAAATCGGTGGTCAACATCAGCGGCATGAGTTTCGGCGCGATATCGGAGCCTGCAGTGCGCGCCCTGTCCCGCGGCGCGGCCGCCGCCGGCTGCTGGATGGATACCGGCGAGGGCGGACTGTCCCCCTTCCATCTGGAGGGCAACTGCGACGTCATCATGCAGATCGGGACGGCGAATTACGGCATCCGCGACGACGAGGGCGCGTTCTCGCACCAGCGCGCACGCGAAATCGCCGCCCTGCCGCAGGTCAAGGCCTTCGAGATCAAGCTGTCGCAGGGCGCCAAGCCGGGCAAGGGGGGGGTGCTGCCGGCAGCCAAGGTGACGGGCCAGATCGCCGGTATTCGCGGCATTCCGGCGCACACCGACTCCATCAGCCCGAACCGCCATCGCGACATCGCCAATGCCGATCAGTTGCTGGATCGCATTGCGCTGGTGCGCGAACTCACCGGCAAGCCGGTGGGCATCAAGACGGCGATCGGCGGCTGGCAGTTCATCAATGAAATGGCTGAGGCGGTAAACCGTCGCGGCCTGGAATATGCGCCCGATTTCATTGCCATCGACGGCGGTGAGGGTGGCTCGGGCGCTGCACCGCAGGCGCTGATGGACCACATGGCGCTGTCGATCAACGAAGCCCTGCCGCGTGTGGTGGATGCACTGATCGAATCGGGTCTGCGTCAGCGTGTGCGCGTCATTGCTGCAGGAAAGCTGGTTACCACGGCGCGTGCCGCCTGGGCGCTTTGCGTGGGCGCCGATTTCGTCAATTCGGCACGTGGTTTCATGTTTGCGCTGGGCTGCATCCAGGCGCTGCGGTGCCACGAGAACACCTGTCCGACCGGCGTCACCACGCACAACCACCGCCTGCAGCGCGGCCTGGTGGTCGAGGAGAAATACCTGCGCGTGGCGCATTACGCCATGAATATGAACAAGGAAATCGACATGATCGCCCACTCCTGCGGCTGCCGGCATGCGCGCGAGCTCAAGCGCGAGCATGTGCGCGTGCTGCAGAACGCCGGGCAGAGCGTGGCGCTGAACGTGCTTTATCCCTATCCTGAGGCGAATACCAAGTTGCGGCAAAACTGAGTTGCCAGGGCTGAAAATTGCCAGGATTTCCTCAAGACGGGGCATTCGTTCGGCTTTTTTGTTGTGTCTCCAACATCACTTTTTGAGTGATATTCAAAAGTCCTTCCGGTACGTACATTAGGCACTGGCTGCGGCAACGCAGCCGGACGAAGCGAGCAGCGGATGAGATGCCGCCGCCAGGGCTACTGCCCTGATTGGCGGGTTTTTTCGTGACGCGCTGCATGCCTGAAATCGCGTACGGGAGGCCGGTTGCGACTGGAACACGACCAGATGCTGTGGCTGCTGGGCAGCTTGTGCGGCATGCACAGGGTGCCGTTCGACCCGAAGCGGGTGCTGGAGAATTCTCCGCCACCGCATTCGGAAGCAACGCTGTTCGAGGTTGCGGGTTCGTTCGGCTTCCGCCTGGGTGCCGCGCGAATTGATCGCAGCCTGCTGGGGCGTTTTTCCGGATCCTGCATCGGCTTCCTCAGGCCCGACGCTGTTGCCGGTATTTCTGATCGAGGCGGCGCGCAGACCTCCGGCGCTGCCGATGCAAATCATCCGGTGCTGATTCTGCGGGTGGATGACGAGCGACTGTTGTATTTCGAAGCGGGCAGCAAGAGTCCGAATTCGGTATCCATCTCCGATGCGCTGCGCACTTTCGAGCGCGCCTGCTATCTGGTTTCCTTTGAAGATGGATCTGCCGAGCCAACGGCTCCGCACATCGCCGAGCGTTTCGGCTTTCGCTGGTTTGCCACCGAACTGCTGCGACACAAAAGCGTCTGGCGCAATGTGCTGGCCGCCTCCCTCGTGATCCAGCTGATCGGCCTCGCAACGCCGCTGTTCACGCAGACCATCATCGACAAGGTAGTGGTGCACCAGACGCAAAGTACGCTCGTGGTGATCGCCGTGGGCCTTGTCATGTTCATGCTGTTCTCGGCTGGCATGAGCTGGCTGAGGCAATACCTCATCATCCATACGGGCAACCGCGTCGATGCGGTTCTGGCGAGCCAGGCCTTTCGGCGCCTGCTGTCGCTGTTCCTGCCGTATTTCGAAAGCCGTCCCACCGGCACGCTGGTGGCGCGCCTGCAGGGCGTGGAAACCATACGCGAGTTTGTTGCCGGAGCGGCAGTGTCCCTCCTCCTCGATCTGCCGTTTCTGGCGATTTTCATGGCGGTGATGTTCTGGTACAGCTGGCAGCTTTCGCTGGTCGCGCTGTTGTTTCTCGGCTTGATTGCAGCAGCCAGCGTCGCTGTCACGCCGCTGTTGCGCGAACGGCTGAATCGCCAGTTTCTGCTCGGCGCGCGCAACCAGGCTTTTCTCACCGAGTACATCGCCGGCATCGAGACGGTAAAGGCGTTGCAGATGGAGCAGCGACTCGGTGCGCGTTACGACGATTACCTGGCTTCGTATTTGTCCGCCGGCTTTGGCACGCGCCAGTTGTCGAATACCTTCAACACCGTCGTCAATGCGCTGGAGCAGGGCATGACGGTCTGCATTCTGTGTGCCGGCGCGCTGCTGGTCATGCGCAATGACGGGTTCACGATCGGCATGCTGGTGGCGTTCCAGATGTTCGCCGGGCGCATGTCGCAGCCCATGCTGCGTCTTGCCGGCCTTTGGCAGGAATTCCAGCAGGCCAATATCGCCATGCGACGGCTGGGCGACATCATGGATGCACCGGCCGAGCCAAATGCGCCGGCGTCACCGCGCGCCGCGGATTGCGAAGGCCGCGTGGAGATACGCGGCCTAAGTTTTCGCTATGCCGAAAACAGTCCGGCACTGTACGAAAACCTCGACCTTGCGCTGGAGCCCGGCAAGCTTACCCTGCTAACCGGCCCCTCGGGATCAGGCAAGAGCACGCTGGCGAAGCTGTTGCTTGGATTTCATCAGCCGACTGCGGGCCACATCCTGGTCGATGGACGCGACATCCGGCATTTTTCTGCTGAAGACCTCCGGCGGCATTACGGCGTCGTGCCCCAGGAGACCCGCCTGTTCTCCGGCACGCTGTATGAAAACCTGATCGCCGCCAGCCCGCAGGCCGGCTTTGCCGACATCGTCAAGGCCTGCCAGGTCGCTGAAATCCATGGCTTCATCGAAACCCTGCCCAAGGGCTACAACTCTGTCATCGGTGAGCAGGGCGTCGGCCTTTCCGGCGGGCAGAAGCAGCGCATTGCCATTGCTCGTGCGGTGCTGCGCCGGCCGAAAATCCTGATATTCGACGAGGCGACCACCGGACTCGATGCGCATACCGCCGAGCAGTTCGCCCGCACCGTGAACCGGCTAAAGGGCGGCGTGACGCTGCTGTTCATTTCCCATCACCTGCCCGTGGGGCTTCAGGTGGATGAAGTGTTCCGGCTGGGCGCGCAGGGGTCGCACCATGAGTCGCACGTCAGTGTCATTGAAGGGCAACGCGGTGATGCCTGAAGGCAACACGCACTGAAATAATGAGATAACAATATTCGACTTTTGTTGCTTTTATAAATGGCAATATTATGAAAATGATCATTATTTGAATTCAGGAGGCTGGCCATGGAGAATGGAAATGCCGACCCTCTGGACTTCGCCCCGGCGCTGCTGCGCCTGCAGGACAGGCCGCCGTCGCCGCTGGCCGGCTGGTGCCTGCGCCTGCTGATGGCCCTGTTGGCCTGCGTGCTGCTATGGGCGGCATTCGGGCGCCTGGACATTGTCGCGGTGGCCGAGGGCAAGATCGTGCCCGAAGGCTATCTGCAGATCGTGCAGTCCCCAGAGCAGGGGATTGTCCGCGACATCCTCGTGCGCGAGGGCGAGCGTGTGGCATCCGGGCAGGTGCTGGTGCGCATGGATCCGGTGATCTCCGATGCCGATGCTGCAACGCTGGCGCACGACTATCACGCCCGTGTCATTGCACTGCGCCGCATCGACGCACAGCTTGCCGGCCAGCCCCTGGTACGCAAGGGAGATGATCCGGGCGATGCCTTTGTCCAGGCCGCTGCACAGCATGCCGCGAATCTGCAGGCTTACCGTAGTGCCCTGTCCCAGGAAGAGGCTGTGCGCGAGAAGGCGGAGAACGATCTCGCCGCCGCACGCGAGACCCGCGTCAAGCTGGAACGCACGCTGCCGCTGTATGCCGCGGCGGAGGCCGCCTACGACAAACTGGTAAAGGATGGCTTTGCCGGCAACCTGATGGCGGCAGACAAGCAGCGCGAGCGCATCGAACGCGAGCAGGATCTGAAGGCACAGGAGTTCATCATCCGCAGCAATCTTGCGCTGATCGCGCAGTCCGAACGCAGGAGCACGCAGATTAGCGCCGACTACCGGCGCCAGTTGCAGGCGGAACGCTTCGAGGTTGCGGCGCAGTCCGAGCGCCTGCGCCAGGATCTTGCCAAACTCCGTCATCGCCAGGGCTTGCTGGAATTGCGTGCACCCCGGGCCGGCACGGTCAAGGACCTCGCAACCCACACCACCGGCACTGTCACCGCGCCGGGCACCATCCTGATGACCCTGGTGCCGGTGGGTGAAAGCGTGTTTGCCGAAGTGTGGCTGGGTAGCCAGGATGTCGGACTGGTCAGGCCCGGGCAGGCGGTGAAGCTGAAGTTCGCCGCCTTCCCGTTCCAGAAGTACGGCATGGTCGAAGGCCGGGTGAAGCAGGTCAGCGCCGATGCCACCGACACGCCGGCATCACCGGCGCGGGCTGAGCAACAGCCAGTCCGCCCGCTGTCGCTGGCCTTTCGCACCATCGTCCACCTGCAGCATCAGGAACTCATCGCTGCCGAAGCGCGCTATCCGCTGGTGCCGGGCATGCAGGTGTCGGCGGAAATCAACCTCGGGACGCGCACGGTGCTGGAGTACCTGCTGTCGCCGGTGCGGAAGGTCGCGCATGAAGCGGGGCGGGAGCGATGAGGTGATGGGGAGGCATGTGCACTTCGCCTCCAGGGGCAGTGTACCTCCGTCATTCCCGGGCCCGATGCAACCCGGGGCGTTCCCGTGATGGCATCGGATGGCGCGGGGCTGCGGGCGATCACTCCATCTTGGCGTTTCTATCCTTGAGAATCTTTGCAAAGCGTGCGCCTTCGTTCTTCACGAAGGCGGTGAACTCGGCGGGCGTCGTTCCGGCGGGTTCGATCCCGATGGCCAGCATGCGCTCGCTGGCTTCGGGGTTCCTGAGCGCCCTCACCACTTCGGCGTTCAGCTTGTCGACAATCTGGGTTGGCGTGCCCTTGTTGAGCTGAAGTCCGTACCACCCCAGAAGCTCGAAGCCCGGCACCGTGTCGGCCACCGGCGTCACGCCGGGCATGAGCCGCGTGGGTTTCAGGTAAGTCACCCCGAGGACGCGAACCTTTCCGGTGCGGGCCATGGTGTTTGCATTGGCCGCCGCGGCACAGTAGCCCTGCACCTGCCCGGAAATCAGGGCGTTCGTGGCGAGCGATGCGTCCTTGTAGGGAACGTGCAGCATCTTGATGCCGGCCAGTTCGTTGAGCGCTTCCATGCAAAGGTGCGCCGATCCCCAGATTCCGGTGGAGCCATAGGCCATTTCATCCTGATGCGCTCTGGCGTAGGAAATCCATTCGGCAATGTTCTTTGCGGGCACGGAGGCATTGGCCGTGATCGCAAACGGCGTGGCGCCGATCATCGTGACCGAAGCAAAGTCGCTGAGTATGTTCTTCTGCTGCAGCAATGTGCCGAGCAGCGTGGTCAGCGACGACTGGTACATGGTGTAACCATCCGGTGCCGACCTTGCCAGCGCCTCAACGGCGATCAGGCCGGTTGCGCCGGGACGAAAGTCCGCGATCACCGGCTGGCCCCAGGCCTCGGTGAGTTTCGGTCCGATGAGGCGCAGCAGCACATCGCCCGGGCTGCCCGGCGAATTCGGGATGATCATCGTCAAAGGCTTGGAAGGATAGGCCGGCGCTTTCTGGGCAATGCTGGTACCGGCAAATATCGCGAGGGCTGCGCCTGCGAGCAGTGCGGTCATGCCGCTTGCGCCATGTTTTTCACGTGTTGTCATTTGTCCTCCTCCTGGAGGGATTTTTCATTTGGAATGAATTATCGAATCTTCTCTGCAGCGAGTGTCATCGTGCGCGTCATTCCGGAGTCGTGTCAATCGCGGTACCGGCACATTGCAGGGGATTTGAGGGGTGTTGTCAGGCGAAACCGTGCAAAGATGTCAATGCTCTTTTTCCGGGATCGAAAAGATCGCTGTCGTCGCCATCGTCGTTGTTGAACAGGCTGCCTTCTCGCGGCAATGTCAAAGCGGGCATAATGAAAGGAAAATTGGTCGGCGCCATAGTGGCGCCGACCCGAAAACGGCCGTTCAGGTCGCTGTCAAACAACATCAAGGAGAAGGCATGTCCGTCAACCCGCAAGCCGCAGAGGTCATCCGCGTCGATCTGACCTGGGAGGGCAGCATTGCCGTTCTCACCATCAACAATGTGGCACGCAGGAATGCGCTGTCACCGCAGATCAAGGATGACCTGATCCGTTATATGGGGCAGCTTGGCCAGTCGAAAGAATGCAAGGCGATTGTGCTGACCGGCGCCGGCGGTGCCTTCTGTGCGGGCGGTGACGTGAAGGGCATGAAGGAGCGCGGTGCGGCCGGTGTGGGCCTGATGGCGCGGCGCGGCGCTTTTGCGATGTCGGAGGTCAATCTGACCATGACCCGCATGCTGGCCGAGACGCCCAAGCCGCTGGTGACCGCGGTCGAGGGCATTGCCTTCGGGGCCGGCATGAGCTTTGCCGCCATCGGCGATTACACGGTGGCGGCCAGCAATGCGCGCTTCGCGGCGGCGCAGATTTTGCGCGGCCTGTGCCCGGACCTCGGCATGTACTACCTGGTGACGGCGCGCTGCGGTCCGGGGCGCGCACGTGAACTGCTGCTGTCCGGTCGGCAGATCAATGCCACCGATGCCGAGCGCTATGGACTGGTGCATGAAGTGAGCGAGCCGGGCAAGGCGCTGGAGAATGCCATTCTTGCCGCTGAACGCTTTGCCGCAGTGCCGCCGCTGGCCTTCGCGTTGACGAAGTCGGCAATGATCAACAGCTACCACACGCTGGAGGCCTGCTTCCGTGCCGAACAGGATTACCAGCCCATTGTCGGGCTGTCCAAGGACCACAAGGAGTCGGTGGCGGCCTTTCTCGAAAAGCGCAAGCCCGCCTACATTGGCGAGTAGCCGGCGGGCTTGAAAGCGCAGGGAAGGGCCCCATCTGGCAGAAACAGCCTTATGGACCGCTGCAATGACCCAATCCCTGCATATTGCCTGCCCGCACTGCGACACGCTGAATCGCGTCCCTGAAGAGCGCCTGTCCGACGGGGGTACCTGCGGGCGCTGCGGCAAGGCCTTGTTTGCCAGCAAGCCGGTGGAATTGAATGCTGCGAACTTCGAGGCCCAGACGGCGCGCTCCGACATTCCCGTGGTGGTGGATTTCTGGGCGCCATGGTGCGGCCCCTGCCGCATGATGGCGCCGCAGTTCGAGAAGGCCGCGGCGGCGCTGGGGCCGCGTTACCGCCTGGCCAAGCTCGACACGGATGCGGAGCAGACATTGGCCTCGCGCTTCAACATCCGCTCCATTCCCACGCTGGCGATTTTTCGGAACGGAAAAGAAGTGGCGCGGCAATCCGGTGCCATGGATGCCGCGTCACTCGAGCGCTGGATACGCCAGGCCGCTCACTAGCGACTAGCCGCGTTCTTCCCGCTGAGCGCGGTGATTGCCCTTCTCACCGGCGCGATCAGCACGGTGCGCGCCACGCTCACCGCTGCGCTCCCCCGCATCGCGGCGCTCTGCGTTGCGCGCCGTCTCGGGGCGACCGGGGCCGCCGCGTTCCGTCACCTCCGGACGATTGCCGCTTGCCGACTGGGCGGGGCGCTCCCGGTTTTCAGCAGGCCTTTGCACAACTGATGGCCTGATTTCAGCGCGAACCGGGGCCTGTACCGGTGCGGCCTGTACCGGGGTACTGACCGGCGCACTTGGCGCTGCGCGCAGAGTGGGAGCGCCCTGCGCGGTCGGCGATGCGGCGGCCAGGGGCGTGCTGTCCGGTGCAGCCTGGGTGCGCCGTTCCGGGCGACCGCCATCATTGCGGCCATCCCGGTCAGGAGCGTTTTCACGTCGCGCCCCATCTCGCCGGCCGTCGTCGCGCCTGACTTCCTCGCGCCGGTCACGTCCGCGATTGTCTGCGTTCCCGCGGTCCGCATCCCGGCGTTCGGCACCAGGGTCTGGGCTGCGATCCGGGTGAACCTGCGCAGCAATGTCTGACGGGCGCTGCGTCACTGCACCGCGATCCGGAGTGCGATTGCCCTCATTGCGCCGGGTTTCCTGCTGGCGCGCAGACGGCTCGCCATCGCGATTGTCCCGGGCACGGTCATTGTCCCTTGAACCACGTGGGCCGGTCTGTCGCTGGGCGTTGAAATCAGGGCGCCCGTCGCGATCAGCGCTGTCACGATTGACGTCACGACGCGGACCACGGTTGCCGTAATCTGATCCGGCAAAACGCTGCTGCACGTTGGCGCTGCGATAGGGGACGCCGCGGCGATGGCCCGGGTCATGCCGCCATGAATCGGCGGCACGGTTGACTACGACGGTGCGGTTCACGACGGTGTAGTGATTGTGCACCACCTGCCGTCGCGGCCAGTCGAAACCGCCGAAGAACAGGTTCGCGGAGAACGTGATGCCGCCGCCCCAGTAGAGGCCGACGCGCACGCCGGGCCGTACCGGGTAATAACCGGGCCATGCTGCCCAGTACACTGGCGGCGCCGGCCACCACCACGCGCCGTAGATCACCAGCGGGTCGTAGTAGGGCACATACACCACGCGCGGGCTGGCCGGCTCGACCACGATGATGCGTTCCTGATGCGCCACGCGGATATGCTCATTGGATTGCAGGTTGCCCGCGGCCATGGCGCGCTGGCGCAATGCCTGCACTGTGTCCATGACCTGCGGCTCGGCATCAAGGAAGGCATCGCCCAGTTGTTTTGTCCAATCGAGCTTTTCGTCCATCATGGCCAGGATCTGCGGGAAGGCCACCAGCGATTTCACGCTGGGGTCCCAGTCCTCGCGTTCCACTGCGCGCACGGCATCCTCGCCGCGCAGCCTGGAGTTGCCGCGCGACCAGCGCGAAGCCTCCACCACCTCCAGCGGATAGGTCGAGGCCATAAGGATCTGCGACAACAGCGTGTCCGGATACAGCGCAATCGGCGCCAGCATGCGATCGAGCTCCTGCTGCGAGTAACTCGATTGATGGCTGAACTGCGAAGACTCGGCGGCGTGCAGGCTGGCAGGCCGTAGCGTGCCGCCCAGCGCGCCGATGACCAGCACCGGCAGCATCAGCAGGCGCAGCCTGCGCGAGGTCTGGAGTGACGGGAACGACTGCGTGTTTTTCATGATGAAATCCTTTCCGGCATGTTCAGGCGCTGAAGGCCTAGCGCCAGTCGCGATGGCCGCCGCGGCCACCATGGTCACGGGGGCCACGATGTCTGTCGTCACGGCCGCGCCACTGCGGCGCGCTGTAATAGACATGCTGCGGTGCATACATCACGCGTGGCGGGCCATACACCACACGCGGCGAGTAATAGACCGCAGGCGGTGCATAAACGTAGGCCGGTGCCGGTGCGTAGGCATAGCCGGGTGAGCTGATTGTTATGCTGAAGCCGATGCGGTCGTTGGCGGAGGCTGTGGTGGTCGCTCCGGCAAGAGTGACCAATGCAGCGCCGGCGATGAGGACTTTGAGCTTGTTGTTCATGCTGGACTCCTTTGCCTGGTTTCAATAACGCGCTTGATGCGTTCTCCCCACGTGCAAGTTTTAACGCACGAGTGGGGGGAAAGCGACGAGTAATGGGTAACAATGTGTTACCGCTGAAACTGATGCAGGGGAGATGTAGGCGACTGTCGTCAAATGAGGACAAAGAGGGAGGCAGGTTTTGCGGCGAATACCTGCAAAGCGCCGAAGCGCCGGGGTTAGGTCAGGCTTTTTTCGGGCCGGCGCGGCCGTCTTCCACCACGAAGCTGGCGAGCGTGCTGCACGTGGCGTCGGGCTGCGTGACGTTTGCCATGATGCGCAGGTCCACTTTCATCTGCTTCGGTGTAAGTTCCACGCGGGTGTAGCCGCGGTAACGCGTTTCGGCCAGGTGGATGTGCGGATTGTCGGGCAGGAAGCGCTGCGCCGTTTGCTGTGAGCCCGCCTGTGAGGTGATTGACGTGCCGACAAACTCGCTGGCGATGACGGGGGAGGCAGGATCGTCGAAATCGCTTTTGAGATCGTTGACGTAGAACATGTGCACGTCGCCGCCGATTACCACCGGGTTAGCGACCTTGTGCTCGGCAATGTGTTTCAGCAGTCGCTGTCGCGATGCCGGGTAGCCATCCCAGCTGTCGGTCCACGCCGAGCGTCCCGAACCCGGCTTGCGATCCACCTGCGCCATCACCGATTGCTGGGCCAGGATGTTCCAGCGCGTAGGCGACGCGGACAGGCCTGTCTCCAGCCATTGCTCCTGTGCGCTCCCAAGCAGCGTGCGATCGGTTTTAAGCAACGTAGGGCATACGCTGACATCGATGGTGTTTGAGCCGGCGCGGTTTGGCCGCGGACAGGCCTGTATGGAACGGTATTGCCGGTCGTCCAGTATGTGAAAGGTCGCCAGCCCGCCGAAGGTTGCACGGTTGTAGAGCTGCATGCGCGCGCCGTCGGGCATGGCCGAGCGCGGCAGTGGCATGTGTTCGTAATACGCCTTGTAGGCGGCGGCGCGGCGTGCAAGGAAGAATGATTGTTCCCGCGGATTTTGCGGCTGGTCATTGGCGTAGTCGTTTTCCACCTCGTGGTCGTCCCAGGTGACGATCCAGGGCGCAATGGCATGGGCTGCGCGCAGGTCGGGATCGGCTTTGTACTGTGCATAGCGTGCGCGGTATTCGTCCAGCGTCCTGGGTTCCGATCTCAAATGGTGCCGCACATGATCCTTGCCCCAGGAGGATTCATAAATGTAGTCACCGAGGAATACGATCAGATCCGGGTCGTCCTGTACCAGATGCCGGTAGGCGCCGTAGTAGCCCTGCTCGTATTGTTGGCAGGAGGCAAACGCAAAGCGCAGGCGATCAGGTTGCGCATCTATGGCCGGTGCGGTGCGCGTGCGGCCGATCGGACTTGCGGCATCGCCCGCAATGAAGCGATACCAGTAGGGGCGCGCCGGCCGCAACCCTCGGACCTCAACATGCACCGAATGCGCCCAGGCGGTGTTGGCGCGTTCCGTGCCAGACGCAATGATGCGGGACATCGCATCGTCTTCGGCCATTTCCCATTTCACATCCACCGCGTTGCGTCCCATGCCGCCACCGGGTTCATAGGGCTCAGGCGCGAGCCGCGTCCACAGCACCATGCCGTCCGGCGAGGGGTAGCCGGAGGCCACGCCCAGTGAAAACGGATTCGCGGAAAACCGCGGACGGACCTCAACCTGGGCCCAGGCGTATGCGCCTGGCAGCGTGATCACGCCCATGCCGGCGAGCGCCTGCAGGAAACGGCGACGGTGGATGCGGCTCATGGAAATTTCCTCATTATTATCAAAATAGGAAATACGTCATTTATTGATAAGTTATAAGAAGATAATTGTAATCACTGAATTTAATCAGTCATGGGTCGCCAGGCGCATGTGCTTGCCGTCCGGCACCAACGCCAGGCGGCGGTCATGGTGTGCGGCAACAGCAGGCCGGTGGGCGATGCTGATCATTGCGGCTTGCGGCAGTTGTTCGCGTATCAAAGCATACAGATGGGATTCGTTGTCATCGTCGAGCGCCGCCGTGGCTTCATCAAGGAACAGGAAATCAGGCCGGTGCAGCAGCGCGCGCGCCACCGCCAGCCGCTGCTGTTCGCCGCCGCTCATCAGCATGGACCAGTTCTGCGTATCGTCCAGGCGTTCGGCAAAGCCATCGAGGCGGCAGGCCGTCAGCGCCTGGCGCAGGTCGGCGTCATCGAAAGTGCCGGGCGCGGCGGGATAGGACACGGCATCGCGCAGGGCCCCGATCGGAATGTAGGGCTTCTGCGGCAGGAACAGCAGTTTCGCACCGGTGGGTACGCGGATGCGGCCGCTCCCATAGGGCCAGATGCCGGCCAGCGCGCGGAACAGCGTGCTCTTGCCGCTGCCCGAGGGACCGCTGATCAGCAGGCGCTCGCCCGGCCTGATTTCGAAGGCCGCATCAACCAGCACCAGCGTATCCCTCCCGGGAATGGCCAGATCAAGGTGTTCGGCACGCACCGAGGGCAGGGTGTCCTTTTCCACAGGAATGGCGGGTTCGTCACCGGCCTCGTGTTCGGTGGTCCGCAGCGCACTATGGAAGCTGAGCAGGCGGTCAGCGCTGGCGCGCCAGTTGGCAAGCGTGGAATAGGCGTTCACGAACCAGGACAGCGCGCCCTGCACCTGGGCGAAGGCCGAGTTGATCTGCATCAGTCCGCCCAGCGGCATGGCGCCGGAGAAGTAGCGTGGCGCGGCTACCACGAAGGGGAAGATGATGGCCATCTGGCTGTATCCGGCAGTGAAGCCGGTGAGCCGCTTGGTAAAGGCCATCAGGTCCCACCAGTTGCTGCGAATGCGCTCGAAGCGCGTGAGCAAGCCTTGGCGCTCGGGTTCCTCGCCGCGATAAAGCGCCACGCCTTCGGCGTTTTCGCGCAGTCGAACCAGGTTGAAACGGAAATCCGCTTCATAGCGTTCCTGCTGGAAGTTCAGGCCGATCAGTGGCCGCCCGATGTAGTGGGTCAGGATGCTGCCGAAGATTGCGTAGATCAGCGCCGCCCACAGCATGTAGCCCGGAATGGTGACGCCGAACAGCGTGATGGGGCCGGATACTGACCATAGGATGGAGACAAAAGTCACCAGCGTCACGACCGAGGACAGCAGTCCGAGTGAAAGCGACAGCGTACCCTCGGTGAACAGCTTCAGGTCCTCTGCGATGCGCTGGTCGGGGTTGTCGGTGCCGTGCCGGTCCAGTTCGAGGCGGTAATAGACCTGCTTATCCATCCATTCTTCGATGTAGTGCCGGGTCATCCACTGGCGCCAGCGCATGCCCAGCATCTGGGTCAGATAGAGTTTGTAGATCGCCCCGGCGATGAACAGCGAGGCGAGAAAGAAGAAGTACAGGATCAGGTCTTTGAAGTCCTCGTAGTTTTTCTGTTCCAGCGAGTTGTAGAACTCGCGATACCAGCTGTTGAACTGCACCTCCATGTACACCAGGGCCAATGTCAGGCCGACAATGGCCACCAGCAGTCCCCAGGCACGGCCGCGTTCCTCGGATTTCCAGTAGGGCCTGACCATGGCCCAGACCCTGCGCGGAAAGCTGAATCCGCTGCCCTTGCCTTTAACTGTGCTGTCGCTGTTCATGTGTCATTCCAGAGGGGGGGGATATGTGTTCGCCGCTTCAGATCGGCCGGTTGAGCATGATGCGGACCTGCGTGATGACATCCGATGCCGTAATGCCGATCGGACCATGGCCCGCGGCGGCGAGTTCATCGCCCGCAGCGCCGTGCAGCCAGGTGGCGAGTTGCGTCGCGGCAAGGGGCTCGACCCGTTGCGCAATCAGGCTGGCGAGCAGGCCGCCCAGCACATCGCCCATGCCGGCGCTGGCCATACCCGGATTGCCGCTCGGGTTGATCCACCAGGCGCCGTGACTGTCGGCGATGAGGCTGCCGTTGCCCTTGAGCACGACAATGCTGTTGTAGCGCTTCGCAAGCAGGGTGGCTGCCGCAAAGCGGTCGCGCTGAACATCAGCGGTGCTGATGGCAAGCAGGCGCGCTGCTTCTGCGGGATGCGGTGTCATGACGGTGGCGGCGCTGCGTTGTGCAGTCAGTGCGGCAAGTGAAGCATCGGCGCCGATCAGGTTAAGCGCATCGGCATCCAGTACCAGCGGCTTGTCTGTGGCAAGCGCCTTGCGCAGTATCACCGCGGCGTGATCGCCGCTGCCCATGCCGGGACCGACCAGTAGCACCGATGCTTCGGCCATGGTCTGTTCCGGGGTGCGCATCATGAGTTCGGGCTGCTGCATGTCGACGGCTGGCGCAGGCTCGGCGAGCAGGCCGGTGAACACCTTGCCGGCGCCGCTGCTCAGCGCGGCGCGTCCCGACAGCAGCGCTGCGCCGACCATGCCATCGGTGCCGCCAATGACGCCGACTTCGCCGGCCATGCCCTTGTGGAAATTGCGCGGACGGCGCGGTGCGGCGGCGAGCACGGCGTCGGTGATGACAAAACCGTCCGGCGCGCGCAGCGCGGCCGCATCGATGCCCAGCGCATCGCAATGCAGCGTACCGCAATGGTCGGGGCCGTCCAGCGTCAGCAGGCCCGGCTTGCGTGCAATGAAGGTGAGGGTTTGGGTTGCGCGCACCGCCACGCCCATGACGGCGCCGGTATCGCTGTGGATTCCGCTGGGCACATCCAGTGCCAGCACCGGCACGCCGCGGGCGGTGAGGGCGTTGACCTGTTCCACCAGCGCGGCATGGCGGCCCGTGAGCGGTCGTGCCAGCCCGATTCCGAACAGCCCGTCGATGATCAGGTCCCAGTTGGCCGGCGGAGCATCAGGAATATCGGTGCTGGTTCCGCCGCCGGCAGCTTCCCATTTTTCAAATGCGAGCAAGGCATCGGCCGGCAGGTTTGATTTTTCACCGGCGAACACAAGGGTCACAGCGATCCCGGCCTGCTTCAGATGAACGGCTGCTTCAAAGGCGTCGCCACCGTTGTTGCCGGGGCCGGCGATGAGCAGCACGCAGCGAGGAGTATTGCCTGATTTGTTATCGGAAAATTTGCGTGCCAATGTTGCAGCGACCAGCCCTGCGCGCGCCATCAGCGGTGCGCCGTCACGCAGTGCTGCGGTTTCGACTGCGCGTATCGTGGCGGTGAAAAAAACGGGCAGGAAGCTTTTCATTTTTCCAGCAGCGTGACGATGTGGTCGGCAATGGCCAGCGATGAAGTGAGGCCCGGCGATTCGATGCCGAACAGGTTCACCAGCCCCGGCACGCCATGTGTCTCCGGGCCTTCGATGACGAAGTCGCGCGCGGCTTCTGTGGCCGAATTGATCTTGGGACGTATGCCGGCATAAGCAGGCTGCAGCGCGTTGTCGGGCAGTCCGGGCCAGTAGGTGCGTATGGCGGCGTAAAAGCCTTCGCAGCGTTTCGGATCGACGCTGTAGTCGATGCCATCGATCCATTCCACATCCGGGCCGAAGCGCGCCTGCCCGCCGAGGTCCAGCGTCAGGTGCACGCCAAGGCCGGCAGCCTCCGGCATCGGATAGATCAGGCGGGAAAACGGCGAACGCCCGGCCAGCGTGAAGTAATTGCCTTTGGCGTAATGCGCGGTCGGCACATGCGGCGGCGGCAGGCCTTCGATGCGCGCTGCAACGCCCGGCGCATGCAGTCCGCCGCAGTTGATGACGGTGCGGGCCAGGACACGCGTGGCATTGTCGCCGCCGACATCGAGCTCGATTCCGCCGGCGACCACGCGCGCCGAGCGCAGCGGACTCTCGAACGCCAGCATGGCGCCATGGTCTTCGGCCTCGCCGCGATAAGCGAGCATCAGGCCGTGGCTGTCGATGATGCCGGTGGAGGGCGAATGCAGCGCGGCTGCACAGCGCAAGTTCGGCTCCATGGCGATGGCCTCATCGCGGCTGATCAGGTGCAGATCGGCAACGCCGTTGGCATGGCCGTGCGCAAGCAGTTGTTCGAGCTGGCCGCTTTCATTCGGGGTGGTGGCCACGATCAGCTTGCCGGCGCGGCGGTGATTGACCCCATGTGATTCGCAATAGGCATACAGGGCCTGGCGCCCGGCGACGCAGAAGCGCGCTTTCAACGAACCCGGCGGATAGTAGATGCCGGCGTGGATGACTTCGCTGTTGCGGGCGCTGGTTTCGGTGCCGATGGCAGCTTCCTTTTCCAACACCACGACTTCGCGCCCGGCCACAGCCAGCGCGCGCGCGGCGGCCAGTCCCACCACGCCGGCGCCGATCACGACACAGTCAATTTCATCCATGGGCGGGGTGTGGTTTCATGTGCGCGTCAAAGCAGAGGTGGTTGGTTTTGATGGGAATTGCTCTCAAATTGCCGGATTCACCGGGGTTGCGGTCAAATAAGCAGTCTCCCGGTGCCGGTTCCTATGCTATCAGGATGGCGCCGCCCTTCCATTTTGGTGTGGCGGGCGCTGCGAGGGTCGGGGGGAGGGGAATATTGCCGCTGCCACCATGGCTTAGCTGCGGGGGCTGATATATAGTTACGGCGGTCCGGTGCGCCAGCCGCAGCCGTGGTGCATGGCGACGCCGGAGGCGCACAAAACGCCACACAAATCATTGCCGCGAACGCCGCATCCCATCCTTTGAGCGCTACTCGCTGACCTGCAGACATGGATCGAAAAACCATATTCACGAAGACTGCCAAGGGCCTGATGGAGGCCTCGGGCAAGACCAGCATCCTGCCGCGTGACCTGCGCAACCTGCTGAAGGAAATCGACGGCAAGGCCGCGCTGGGGCAAGTGAACCAGAAGCTGGACAAGTACACCGAGGCCAAGCTCGTGGAGGCGCTTGGCAAGCTGGCCAAGGACGGCTTCGTCAAGGAATTCATTACCTCGTCAGGCGCGGTAACGCCGGCAAAATCCGGCCGGAGCGCGCCACCACCAACCGAGGAAGAAGGCGACGACCTGGACTTCACCAGCATGCCTTCGTTCAAACCGGCGGCGTCTGCTGCGCCGTCCGAAGACGCCGCAAAAAAGGCAAAGGCTGCCGAGTTGGCGAGAGCCATTGCGGAAGCCACTGCGAAAGAAGCCGCGGCCAAGGCCAAAGCGGAAACCGAGGCTGCAGCGAAAGCCAGGGCATTGGCGGAAGCCAAAGTCAAGGCAGCACTCGAGGCCAAGGCGCTTGCGGAAGCCAAGGTGGCGGCAGACGCGAAAGCCGCCGCAGAGGCAAAGGCCGAAGCGGCAACCAGGGACAAAGCGGAAGCCGAGGCGCAGGCCAGGGTTGGGGCGGCGGCAGAAGCCAAGGCAAAGGCCGAAGCAGAAGCCAAGATCAAAGTGGAGGCAGAAGCCAAAGCCCGGGCGGAGGCCGAAGCAAAGGCCAGGGCTGAGGCCGAGGGGCGTGCGCGCAAGGATGCCGAGGAAACAGCGCGACGGGAAGATGAAAAGCGCCAGCGCGAGGCCGAAGACCGGCGTCGTGCCGAAGAAGAGGCCCGCCTGAAGAAAGAGGCCGAGGACCTGCGTGCCTCACTGGAACTCGAGCGCAAGGCGCGCGAGGAGGCCGAACAAAAGGGCAGGGAAGAAGCCGCAAGAGTGGCGAGCGAGATCGAAGAGCGCATCCGTCGCGAAGTGGAGGAGAAGCTTCGGCGCGAAGCCGAGGAACAGGCGCGTCGCGACGCTGAAGAGCGCGCACGCAAGGATGCCGAGCAGCATGCCCGGCTGGAGGCAAAACTCGAGGCTGAGCGCAAGGCGCGCGAAGAATCCGAACGCAAAGCCCGCGCAGATGCGGAGCGGGCCGTCCGCGAAGCAGGGGACAAGGCGCGTCGCGAAGCCGAGGAACGTGCACGCAAGGATGCCGAAGAACGTGCCTTGCTTGAGGCGAAGCTTGAGACCGAGCGCAAGGCGCGCGAGGAATCGGAGCGCAAGGCGCGTGAAGAGGCGGAGCGTGCCGCCCGCGAGGCGGAGGACAGGGCGCGCCGGGATGCCGAGGAGCGTGCGCAGAAGGATGCCGAAGCGCGTGCCCGCCTGGAGGCGCAGCTCGAGGCCGAGCGCAGAGCGCGCGAAGAGTCCGAGCGCAAGGCCCGCGAAGATGCCGAACGCGTCGCGAAGGAGGCGAAGGAGCGTGCTCGTGAAGCCGAGCAGCGCGAAGAACAATTGCGCAAGGACGCCAACGAGCGTGCCCTTCTGGAGGCGAAGCTCGAAGAGGAGCGCAAGGCGCGCGAGGAATCCGAGCGCAGGGCCAGAGCGGACGTGTAACGTGCGGCGAAAGAGGCCGGTGAAAGCGCGCGCCGCGAAGTCGAGGAGCGTGTGCGTCGTGAAGCTGAGGAGCGGGCGCGTGCCGAGGCTGCCGATGCGGAGAACAGGGCGCGGCGCGAGGAAGAAGCACGCCTGAAGCGCGAGGCCGAAGACAAGGAAGGACAAGAGGCGGCCGCTGCCGAGCGCGCCGCGCGTGAGGCGCGTGAGGTCGAAGAAAAAGCCCAACGTGATCAGGCTGAGCAAAAGGCCCGCGCCGAGAAGGAAGAGCGCGAAGTGCGTGAACGCAGGGCTGCCGAAGAAAAAGCAGTTGAAGAAAAAGCGGCCAAAGAAAAAGCAGTCAGGGAAAAAGAGCAGGCCGAAGCAAAGCTTGAGGCCGAGCGCAAGGAGAGCAAGGCCCGCGAGGATGCCGGGCGCAAGGCGAAAGAAGCCGCTGAGCAGACTGCGAAGGCTGTCGCGCGGGAGGCTGAAGAACGCGCCCGCCGCGAATCCGAGGAAATGAGCCGGCAACTGGATGCGGAAATCCGTGCGCGCGAGGAAGCTGAGCGCAAGCTGCAGGAGCAGGCGGAGAAAGCGGCGCGGGATGAGGCCGAGCGCATCCGCCGCGAGGAGGAGCGGGCACGCCTGCGCGAAGAGGAAGAGCGGCAGAAGATCGAAGAGCGCAAACGTCGTGAAGTCGAAGAAGAGGCCAGGCGCGTCGAGGATGAAGAAAAAGCCGAGGCAGAGGCTCGCAGCCGTGCCAGGGGGGAGGCGGAAGCTGCGGCACGTGGGCGCAAGGAAGCGCGCGACCGCGAGAAAGCCGAGGCACGCAAACGCGAAGAGACGCAGACCGGCGAGCGCGAGTCAAAGGATTCCGCGATTTCGGCCAGGGATCGCATGCCGCGCGAGCCGCGCAACTGGGGGCGCACGATTGCGCTCGGCCTGTTGGGCATTCTGGTTGTCGCGCTCGGCGTGATCCATGTCGTGCCGCTGGACCCCGCGCCTTACGAGAAGGCCGCATCGCAGCGCTTTGGCGAGCCGGTGCGCATCGGTACGGTCAACATCGCCCTGTTGCCCCTGCCACAGCTCAAGTTTGATCGTGTCACCATCGGCCAGACGGGTACGGATGCCGAGGTACGCATTGCGCGCATCAAGGCTTCAACGGAATTCGGCTCGATGTTTGCCGAGCGCAAGATATTCAAGAGCCTGGAACTTGAAGGGCTGGTGTTTCAACCAGCGCAGCTGGCGGCCGCAATATGGGGGCGGAGCGATTCGGGCAGCCTGCGCATCGACCGCGTCATTGCGCGGGCCGTGAAAGTCGATCTGGGCGGGCTGACGCTCCCGGCGCTCGACATGGAGGCCGTGCTCGGTGCGGAGGGTGCATTGCAGTCGCTCACCCTGACGAATGCCGAGCGCAAACTCACCGCCAAGCTGGAGCCGGACGGTGCGCGCATGAAAATCCAGTTGGAAGCACAGAAGCTGCCGCTTCCCTTCGGAACCGAATTTGCGCTGGACGAGTTTACGGGCAAGGGCATGATCTCTGCCAGCGAGCTGACGTTCAGCGAGTTCGAGGCACGTGCCTATGACGGCACCCTGTCGGGTAATGCACGCCTGCGCTGGGGCGCGACCTGGAGCCTGGACGGCGAAATCAATGCGCGCCAGGTGGATGCAACGAAGATCGCTTCTCCGCTGATGGGCGGCGGCAGGGTTGAGGGCAGGCTGGTCTACAGCATGCGTTCGCCTGCACCCGACAAGCTGTTTGCGGCGGGGGGCGCCGAAGGCAGCTTTACGGTGAAAAAAGGCTCGATCGCGAATCTCGACATGACGCGGGTGCTGCAGGGTTCTGCCACCACGGGCGGTTCCACGCTGTTCTCGGAAATGACAGGCAACGTGCTGACCGACGCCAACCGCACCCAGTTGCGCAATTTGCGCATGTCTGCCGGCCTGCTGAATGCCGGTGGCAATGTCGATGTGGACGCACAGGGCGGCCTGGCGGGCCGCATTCAGGTGGAGTTGCGCAATCAGGCGCGCGCCACGCTGGCAGTGTCGGGTACGCTAAAGGAACCGCAGTTCCGCCGTTCCAACTAAGGCCTTGCTGAGGGTCCGGTGTGGGCTGCAAGCGAAGTTCGCGTTGGTCGCCGCGGGCCGGTCGGTGATGACCTTCCGGGTATAATTCGGCTTTAACGACACGCCCGCCATGCCGATTCTCAAGTTGCACGGAGGCCCAGCCCTCTCAGCCTTCCGGCTTGAAAAGCTCAATTCCCGGCTTGCCGCGGTTCATCCCTCTCTGGGCGTGGCCACAGCGCAATTCCTGCATATTGCGGAGACCCGCCGGGCGCTTTTCGAAGATGAACAGCGTCGGCTGACCGAATTGCTGGACGATGGTGCTGCCATGGCGGCCGCTCCGACGCCACCGGGAGCATTGTCCATCCTGGTGGTACCGCGCATTGGCACCATCTCCCCGTGGTCCTCCAAGGCGACCGACATCGCGCGGCAATGCGGCATGGACGCGGTATTGCGCCTGGAGCGCGGCGTGGTGTGGACACTCAAGGCCGGTGCAGCACTTGCGCAGCATCGCGCGGCGGTCGAGGCCTTGCTGCACGACCGCATGACCGAATCCCTCCTTGCCTCGGCTGATGACGCCGAGGCCCTGTTCAGGCACATTGAGCCAAAGCCGCTGGCCCAGGTGGATGTCATCGGTGGTGGGCGCGCTGCGCTGGAGGCGGCCAATACGGCCATGGGCCTCGCGCTCGCTCCCGACGAAATCGAATACCTGCTGGATCATTTCCGCGCACTGGGGCGTAATCCCACCGATGTGGAACTCACCATGTTCGCGCAGGCCAATTCCGAGCATTGCCGGCACAAGATCTTCAATGCTTCCTGGGTGATTGACGGTGAGGCGCGGGAGGAAACGCTGTTCGGCATGGTGCGTGTCACGCACAAGCTGAACCCGCAGCACACCATCATCGCCTATGCAGACAATGCGGCGGTGATGGAGGGACGCCGCATCGAGCGCTTTTATCCGGATGCCAAAGGCGGCTACCGCTTCAGCGACGAGCTGACCCATACGCTGATGAAGGTCGAAACGCACAACCACCCGACGGCAATTTCTCCCTATCCGGGGGCTTCGACGGGGGCCGGTGGCGAGATTCGCGACGAGGGTGCCACGGGCCGTGGCGCCAAGCCCAAGGCCGGGCTGTGCGGTTTTTCGGTTTCGCATCTGCGTATTCCGGGTTACGAGCAGCCCTGGGAACAGAGTGAAGGCAAGCCGGGGCGCATTGCGTCGGCGCTGCAGATCATGCTGGACGGTCCCATCGGGGCCGCAGCATTCAACAATGAATTTGGTCGACCCAACCTTGCAGGTTACTTCCGCACTTTCGAGGCGAAAGTCGGTGGGGTGATGCGGGGTTATCACAAGCCCATCATGATTGCCGGCGGCATCGGCAACATCAGTGATAGCCATACCGCGAAGCTCGACATTCCACCCGGCTCGCTGCTGATCCAGCTCGGCGGCCCTGGCATGCTGATCGGCATGGGCGGCGGTGCCGCCTCCAGCATGGCCACAGGCACGAATACCGAAAACCTGGACTTCGATTCCGTGCAGCGCGGCAATGCCGAGATCGAGCGCCGCGTGCAAGAGGTCATTGACCGCTGCTGGCAACTGGGCGACGACAATCCGGTGCTGTCCATACACGACGTTGGCGCCGGCGGATTGTCCAATGCGCTGCCGGAACTGGCGCATGGCTCGGGCCGTGGTGCGCGGCTGGACCTGCGCGCCATTCCGAATGAAGAGCCGGGCATGACGCCGCGCGAGGTATGGTGCAACGAGTCGCAGGAGCGCTATGTACTGGCGATTGCGCCAGGCGAACTGGCGCGTTTTACCGCCATCTGTGAGCGCGAGCGTTGCCCCTTTTCGGTGCTGGGCACTGCCACCGCCGAAGGGCAGCTGCGTGTCGAGGACGCCCATTTTGACAACGCGCCAGTAGACATGAGCATGGAGGCGTTGCTCGGCAAGCCGCCGCGCATGACGCGCGACGTGAAGCATGTTGCGACTATGGGCGAGGCGTTTTCGCCGACGGCTGTCACGCTGGAAGAAGCGTGTTACCGGGTATTGCGTTCGCCAACCGTGGCGAACAAGAATTTCCTGATTTCGATTGGTGACCGCACCGTTGGCGGGCTGTGCTCGCGCGATCCGAATGTCGGTCCCTGGCAGGTGCCGGTGGCCGATTGCGCGGTGACGCTGCTCGGGTTCCGTGGCACTGCGGGTGAAGCCTATTCCATGGGCGAGCGTGCGCCGATCGCCGCCATCAATGCGCCGGCCTCCGGCCGCATGGCGGTGGGCGAGGCGCTGACGAACCTGGCCGCAGCGCCGGTGGAACTGGGGCGCATCAAGCTGTCGGCAAACTGGATGGCTGCCGCGGGTTATCCGGGCGAGGACGCCGCGCTGTTCGATACGGTGCATGCCGTTGCCATTGAACTGTGCCCGGCACTGGGTATCAGCATCCCGGTGGGCAAGGATTCCCTGTCCATGCGTACCACCTGGACTGATGGGGGCGTGCAGAAGGAGGTCGTGGCACCGCTGTCGCTGATTGTGTCCGCATTTGCCCCCTGCGAGGATGTGCGGCGCGTGCTGACGCCGCAATTGCGCACGGATGTCGGTGATACCGAATTGCTGCTGATCGACCTGGGTAACGGCAGGAATCGCCTCGGCGGCTCCATGCTGGCGCAGGTGTGTGGCGGTTTCGGCAACGAGGCGCCGGACCTGGATGATGCGGGAATGATGAAGCGCTTTTTCGAGACGGTGCAGGCACTGAATCGCGACGGGCTGCTGCTCGCTTATCACGACCGGTCTGACGGGGGGCTGTTCGCCACGGTCTGTGAAATGGCCTTTGCCAGTCATGTTGGCGTCACGCTGAACGTGGACATGCTGGCATATGACGCCGTAGCCCACGACATCGACGGCAGCGAGCGCAGGCCCGAGATCATGTATGGCCGTGATCAGGATCGGGTGTTTGCAGCGCTGTTTGCCGAGGAACTCGGCGCGGTGATTCAGGTGCGCGCGGCCGATCGCCGCAAGGTGCTGGAACGCCTTCGCGAAGCGCGCCTGCCGGCATTGCTGATCGGTGCGCCGAATGTGCGTGACGAAGTGCGCATTGTGCGCAATGCCAAGCCGGTGTTCAGTGTGGCGCGCATCAAGCTGCAGCAGGCCTGGTCGGAAGTCACGTATCGCCTGCAGGCCCTGCGCGACAATCCGGAGTGCGCGCAGGAAGAGTTTGACCGTGTGCTGGACGTTGCCGATCCCGGGCTGGGCGCGCAACTGACGTTTGACGCCAATGAGGATGTCGCGGCGCCCTTTATTGCGAAAGGCATACGGCCCACGATTGCCATCTTGCGCGAGCAGGGCGTGAACGGGCAGGTCGAGATGGCAGCGGCTTTTGATCGCGCGGGTTTCGCGGCGCGTGACGTGCACATGAGCGACATCATTGCCGGCCGCATATCGCTGGCCGAGTTCAAGGGCGTTGTCGCCTGCGGCGGGTTTTCCTATGGCGATGTGCTGGGCGCCGGGGCCGGCTGGGCGAAGTCCATTCTGCTCAATCCCCGGGCGCGCGAGCAGTTCGAGGCATTTTTCAACCGCAGCGACGTGTTCTCGCTGGGGGTGTGCAATGGCTGCCAGATGATGAGCCACCTGCGTGACCTGATCCCGGGTGCGGCGCACTGGCCGCGTTTCCTGAAAAACCGCTCGGAACAATTCGAAGCGCGTCTGGTCATGGTGGAAGTGACAGACAGCCCATCCCTGTTCTTTGCCGGCATGGCCGGCAGCCGCATGCCGGTGGTAACGGCGCATGGCGAAGGCCGAGCGGTGTTCGATTCGGCGCAGGCGCAGCAGGCGGCGAAGGTGTCCTTGCGTTACGTAGATAACCGCGGTGCGATCGCGACGACGTATCCGATGAATCCGAATGGTTCGCCGGACGGCATCACCGGCCTGACCACTGCAGACGGCCGTTTCACGATCCTGATGCCGCATCCGGAGCGGATTTTCCGGCCGGAGCAGATGTCCTGGCATCCGAAGGAGTGGGATGGGGATA
The DNA here is from genome assembly GCA_945885335.1 of Bordetella parapertussis. Lineage (GTDB taxonomy): Bacteria > Pseudomonadota > Gammaproteobacteria > Burkholderiales > SG8-39 > CAIYPG01. Next base: position 6,852 of record CAMCYY010000005.1, on the reverse strand, counting down.
CGCCGTGGATGCGGTTGTTCCGCAATGCACGGAAGTGGGTGGGGTAGTCGCACCCCTGAATTTAAATTCCGTCATTCCCGCGAAGGCGGGAATCCAGCTTTTGATTTTCTGTTGAGTTTTTATTTCGGCGTGGCCGAGTGACTTTCTTTGCTTCCCCAAAGAAAGTCACCAAAGAAAGGCGACCCCTGCGGTGACGGTTCTGGCGCTATCGCGCCAGAACTACCCTGCGATACTCACTCCCCTCGGCCACTGCAGAACTCGCCGTCTTCGCTTCGCTCGCGGCTCAGACAGTCCTCGTGGAAAACCCCTCGGCTCGTTGCGCTTCTCGGCACCCCCAAAGGGGAAACCCATATGTGCGACGAGTTTCGCCTCTGATCGTAACCTTGGAACGATTTCCAGACCTACAAATAAAAACTGCGGGATAAACCGCGCGTAAGCGTCGGTTCAAGCCCGCAGAGGTAATCCGGCGCGCGCAGCGCGTCCGTATTTAAGGCAATTCGATTTTTGCCTTGGCCCGCAGTTCCCCCATCATTTTCTGGAACTCCTGCTGCTGCGTGGCGTTCAGCAACTGCGGTTTGACCTGGTCAAACGGCGGGAACTGGGTTGAGCGTACGTCATCCAGGCGGATCACGTGCCAGCCGAACTGGGACTGCACTGGCGCATCGGTGACCTTGCCCTTGTCGAGTTTTACCAGAGCGTCGGCGAACGGCTTGACGTAATTGCTGGGTGCGGCCCAGTCGAGGTCGCCACCGCGATCCTTGGATCCCGGGTCCTTGGATTGTTTGGCCAGGTCCTCGAACTTCTCTCCCTTTTTCAGCTTGTCCGTGATGTCCTTTGCAGCGCCTTCGGTGTCCACCAGGATATGGCGCGCCTTGTATTCCTTTTCTCCGCGCTGGGCCTTGATCGTCTCGTATTGCGTCTTGAGCGCGTCGTCCTTGATCGGGCGCGCTTTCATGTAGTCGGTGAACAGCGCTCGGGTGAGGATCTCCTGGCGGGCCAATTCGATTTCCATCTGTGTTTCCGAGTTCTTGGCCAGGCCCTTGCGCTCGGCTTCCTGTACGGCGACTTCCTGGTCGACCATGCGCTCGAGCAGCGCACGGCGGACCTGATCGTTGTCCGGCTGGCCCTGGGCGGCGCGTTGCTTGATGATGAAATCCATGCGCGCCTTGGAAATGGGCTTGCCGTTGACCGTCACCGGTTTGGCGGCGGCGGGTGCTTGTGCGCCCGGCGGCGTGACGCCTGGAATACTCGGCGCTGGCTTGGTCTGGGCAAGGGCGAGGGGGGCTGCTGCGGCCAGAATCAGGGCGAAGGCCAGATACGACGTGGTTGATTTCATGACAATTCCTGTTTCTTGAACCAATAGGGGTTGGAGCGAAAAAGAATCATAGCTCATCCGGGGTATGCGCGATGATGGCCAGCGCATGGATTTCGTGCAGCATTAACGGTTTCAGCGCCGCATAAACCATGCGGTGCCTTTCGATGCGGTTTTTGCCCGCAAAGTTCCGTGAAATGATGGTGAGGTGGAAGTGTCCGCCGCCCGAGGCGGCACCGGGATGGCCGGCATGGTCGGCTGAATCATCGGTAATATCCACGGCCTCTGGGGTCAGTACGGACAGGTGCTGGCGTATGCGCGCAGTCAAGCCCGTGGCGAGGTCGGACGGATGGAGCGTGGCCGGAGGGGTCACGGTTGCGGTTTATCCTGGATATAGCGCGACAGGTACAAGGCCTGTCCGATGACGAACACCAGCATCAGGCCCATGCCGCCGAATAGTTTGAAGGTTACCCAGGTGTCGGTCGTGTAATTGAAGGCGATGTAGATGTTCGCGCAGCCCATGGCCGCAAAGAAGGCAGCCCAGGCCCAGTTGAGCTTCGCCCACACCGGTTCCGGCAACTCCATCTGCGCACCCATCATGGCGCGGATGAGGTTTTTTCCGGTCAGCAGCGGTGACAGCGTCAGCGCCAGTGCGAACAGCCAGTAGAGGATGGTCGGCTTCCACTTGATGAAGGTTTCATCATGCAACAGCAGTGTGGCACCGCCGAATACCACGATAATGGCCAGGCTGACCCACAGCATGGTGTCGACCTTGCGGCGCCTGAACTTCAGCCAGCCGATTTGCGCGAATGTGGCGACGATCGCGACCACGGTGGCGACATAGATGTCGGCGGCCTTGAAGGCGATGAAAAACAGGATGACGGGGAACAGGTCGAAAAGGAATTTCATGGCGTCATTATAGCCGTGGCACCGTGCCTCACTGCGCCGGCCAGCCCCTGCAGCCGATCAGTCCCCGGCGGGCTCGAATTTCAGCGCCACCGAGTTGATGCAGTAATGCGAATTGTCCGGGGTGACGCCGTCGTCGGCCAGGTGTCCGAGGTGGGCATCACAGATGGCACAGGACACCTCGATGCGGCGCTGGAACCAGGCATGGTCTTCTGTTGTGCGTATGCATTCCGGAGTCAGCGGGGCGCGGTAAGCCGGCCAGCCGAATCCGGCGTCGAACTTCGCTGCCGATCCGAACAGGGGCGTGTCGCAGCCGGCGCAGCGGTAGATTCCGGTCAATGTGTCTGTAAGGCATTCGCCGCTGTTTGCGCGTTCCGTGCCGCGTTTGCGTGCGACGTTGTATTGCAATGGGGTCAGCCGGGCGCGCCATTCGGCATCCGTTACCGGACTTTTTGTGTCGGCCTGGCGCCTGCGTTCCATGTCAGGCCTTTTTTCGCGCCGGCCTGGCACCGCCGAATTTCGCGATGCCGGGCTTCCCATTGCGCAGACTTACTGGCCTTGTGCCGGTGCCTGCGCGCGGCGGCAGGCCGGTGTGCTGGGTCAGCAGGATACCCTTCCGAGGCGCCGTGCCAGCGCGCGCTATCCGCGCGGCAGGCGTGGCCCTGGCCGCAGTCCCCGTGGAATTCTTGTGCCGCGGGCTGCTGTAGCTGCCGTCGGTCGCAGGCTGCCACCAGGGAATGAGGTGGTGCTTGCCATTGCCGATCAGGTCGGAACGCCCCATGAGCTTGAGCGCGTCGCGCAGCAACGGCCAGTTGTTCGAGTCGTGGTAGCGCAGGAAGGCCTTGTGCAGCCGGCGGCGGCGCTCGCCGCGCACAATGTCCACAATCTCGCTGTCGCGCGTGATCTTGCGCAGCGGATTTTTACCGGAGTGATACATCGCGGTCGCGGTGGCCATGGGTGAAGGGTAGAAAGTTTGCACCTGGTCGGCGCGAAAGCCGTTTTCCTTCAGCCAAACGGCAAGATTCATCATGTCCTCATCGCTGGTGCCCGGATGGGCGGCGATGAAGTACGGGACGAGGAATTGCTTCTTGCCGGCTTCGGCGGAGTATTGCTCGAACATGCGCTTGAACGTGTCGTAGGTGCCCACGCCAGGTTTCATCATCTTCGACAGCGGGCCCTGCTCGGTATGTTCAGGGGCGATCTTCAGGTAACCGCCGACATGGTGCGTAACCAGTTCCTTCACGTACTCGGGCGACTGGATGGCGAGGTCGTAGCGGAGGCCTGAACCGATGAGCACTTTCTTTACGCCCTTCAGCGCTCGGGTGCGGCGGTACATGTGAATCAGCGCCGAATGGTCGGTGTTCAGGTTCTGGCAGATGCCGGGATAGACGCAGCTTGGCTTGCGACAGGCGGACTCGATTTCCGGTGACTTGCAGCCGATGCGGTACATGTTCGCGGTGGGGCCGCCGAGATCGGAAATCACGCCGGTAAAGCCCTTCACCGAGTCGCGGATGGCCTCGACTTCACGGATCACCGAATCCTCGGAGCGGCTCTGGATGATGCGGCCCTCGTGTTCGGTGATGGAGCAGAAGGTGCAGCCGCCGAAGCAGCCGCGCATGATGTTGACGCTGAAGCGGATCATTTCCCAGGCGGGAATTTTCGTTTCGCCGTCGTGACCGCCTTTTTCATCGGCATAGGCCGGGTGCGGCGAGCGCGCATAGGGCAGGTCGAAGATGTGGTCCATCTCCGCCGTGCTCAGTGGCACCGGCGGCGGATTGATCCACACATCGCGCGCTGTGCTGGTGTCGCCGGCCTTGATCTCATGCGCCTGCACCAGTGCGCGGGCGTTGCCCGGATTCGTTTCCAGGTGCAGCACGCGATTTGCATGGGCGTACAGCACCGGATCGCTTCTGACCCGCTCATACGAGGGCAGGCGGATGACAGTGCGATCGCGCGCCAGCGCCTTCGGTTTTGCCGGCAGGTTCGAACGTAAATTCGGATTCGGGGTGAAGGTCAGCGGTTTGATGCCTGCAGCGGCCTGCGCCGCGCCGTCCTGCCCGGCATCTTCCTTTGCGCAGGTCGTTCCCTGTGCCTTGGCCTGCTCGGAAATCAGCATGTACGGGTTGATGTGCGCGTCCGTCCGTCCCGGCTCGTCCACGCTGGTCGAATCGATCTCGGTCCAGCCCTGTGCGGATTCGTCACCGGTGCGGCGCACGAAGGCGGTGCCGCGGATGTCGGTCATGCTCGCCACAGGCTCTTTGGCAGCGAGGCGGTGGGCGATTTCCACAATGGCGCGTTCGGCGTTGCCATACAGCAGCAGGTCGCACTTGGCATCGATGACAACGGAGCGGCGCACCTTATCCTGCCAGTAGTCGTAATGCGCGATGCGACGCAGCGAGCCCTCGATGCCGCCGAGGATGACGGGTACGTCCTTGAACGCTTCGCGGCAACGTTGTGAATACACCACGGCGGCGCGGTCAGGACGCTTGCCGCCGACATCGCCGGGTGTGTAGGCGTCATCGGAACGGATTTTCCGGTCGGCCGTGTAGCGGTTGATCATGGAGTCCATGTTGCCGGCGGTGACGCCGAAAAACAGGTTCGGCCGGCCCAGCGCCTTGAACGGCTCCGCGCTTTGCCAATCGGGTTGGGCGATGATGCCGACACGAAAACCTTGCGCCTCGAGCGCCCGCCCGATCACGGCCATGCCGAAGCTCGGGTGGTCCACATAGGCATCGCCCGTGACGATGATGATGTCGCAGCTGTCCCAGCCCAGGGCGTCCATTTCCGCCCGGCTCATGGGCAAGAACGGGGCTGTGCCAAAGCGCGCGGCCCAGTACTTGCGATAGCTGGGCAGCGGCGTCGCGTTGCGCGCGAAAAAGGACACGTCAATGGGGGCGTTCATGTTCGGAAGCATCAGAGCGTCAGCAGGAATGAGGGACAGGCGCGGATTTTAGGGCTTTACGCCCTTTTACGCACCCCGAACAAAGCGATACGGGGTCATGTCTTCGACACGACCCCGGTACTTGTCGCGCTTTACAGCACTTCGCCGGCGTAATCCGCCAGCCGAGAGCGTTCGCCACGGGCCAGTGTGATGTGGCCGCAGTGTGCCCAGCCCTTCATGCGGTCCACCACGTAGGTCAGGCCCGACGAACCCTCGGTGAGGTAGGGCGTGTCGATCTGCGCAATATTGCCCAGGCAGACCACCTTGGTACCTGGGCCGGCACGGGTGATCAGCGTCTTCATCTGCTTGGGCGTCAGGTTCTGCGCTTCATCGATGATCAGGAATTTCTTCAGGAACGTTCGCCCGCGCATGAAGTTGAGCGACTTGATCTTGATGCGGGAGCGGATCAGGTCGCGCGTGGCGGCGCGGCCCCATTCGCCGGCTTCATCGTCAGTCTTGTTCAGCACGTCGAGGTTGTCCTCGAGCGCGCCCATCCACGGTGTCATTTTTTCTTCCTCGGTGCCGGGCAGGAAGCCGATGTCCTCGCCGACCGGAATTGTGACGCGGGTCATGATGATCTCGGTATAGAGCTTGGATTCCAGCGTCTGCATCAGGGCCGCAGCCAGGGTCAGCAGCGTCTTGCCGGTGCCGGCCTGGCCGAGCAGGGTGATGAAGTCGATGTCCGGATTCATCAGCATGTTCAGCGCAAAGTTCTGCTCGCGGTTGCGGGCGATGATGCCCCACACCATGTTCTTCGTGTGGGTGAAGTCCTTTATGGTTTCCAGCACCGCGGTCTTGTCCATCACGTCTTTTACCGTGGCGTACAGCGGTCGCTCGCCCTCCTGATAGACGAACTCGTTGACCAGCAGCTGGCCGCACAGCGGTCCGCGGATGCGGTAATAGGTGCGGCCGTCCTTTTTCCAGGACTCCATGTTGCTGCCATGCTCTTCCCAGAATCCAGCACCCAGTTCGCGCACGCCGGTGTAGAGGAGGTCCGTGTCCTCCAGCACCTTGTCGTTGAAGTAATCCTCGGCGGCCAGGCCCAGGGCCTGTGCCTTGATCCGCATGTTGATGTCTTTGGACACCAGGATGACCTGGCGCTGCGGGTCCTGTTTCTGCAGCCAGATGAGCACGCCGATGATCTGGTTGTCGGCCTTGCCGATGGGCAGGCTGGCAGGCAGCACGCCGTTCATGGCTTCGGTCTGCAGGAACATGCGGCCGGTTGCCGAGTCGGCGTCGTAGCGCTGCAGGGTGATGCCGTCCTGGATCTTGCCGCCGGGCTTGCTGATGATTTCGTCGAGGAAGCGGCTGGCCTGGCGCGCATTGCGCGAGACTTCCGACATGCCGATCTTGTGGGTGTCGAGTTCCTCCAGGGTCATGATGGGGAGGAAGACGTCGTGTTCCTCGAAGCGGAACAGGCTGGTGGGGTCGTGCATCAGCACGTTGGTGTCGAGAACGAACAGCTTGGTAAGGGGCTTGCGTGCCGTGCGCTTTTTTCGGGCGGGCATTGAGGCGTCGGCGGTTGAAGGAGAGGAATCCGTGGCGGTGAACGCGTCAGATTGCTTTAACAAAATCAAGTACCTCCTGGGCATGTCCTGGAACCTTGATACCGCGCCATTCCTTCAGGATGACGCGGTTCCTGTCGAGTACAAACGTGCTGCGCTCGATTCCTCGCACCTGCTTGCCGTACATG
>CAMCYY010000004.1 GCA_945885335.1 Bordetella parapertussis | reverse complement strand
CACCGATGGTCGGTTAAGGTCGATCTACGTTAATGTGTTCGCGTTAAGCTGCCGCCGAAGGCAGTCGGCTGCGACGCGCTTTTATGCGGCAATTGATCGTGTACTCCTTGGACCAATATTGTCTGCTTACGGCCAAGACCAGCCGTTCGAGATGTCGTCCAAAATCCATTCCCCGGGCTGCGTTGGACGTCAGGTTTCGGGCCAGTAATTTGACCCAGACATCGGCCGAACTCGACCCCAGGCGACGCTGGCGGCCAAGTTCGTCCAGTGGCTGGTTTCGTTGGCAGCAGACACTGGCGCGCCCCCTATTGCCCGAACTGAATCGGATCAGCAAGGTTTCGGCGCCCCCCCGGCAGTCTGCGCGTTGGCGTAACGTGCTACTGCTTCGCACAGATCGTCCGCGGTGTTGGGTTTATAGATCAACTCGCGTATGCCGGCGGCAGGTGCTTTAGCACGCAACTCCTCCGTGATGTAACCCGAGGCCAGAATTACCGGCAGTCCGGGGCGGATCGCCTTCACCGCTTGCGCCAGCTCCAATCCAGATAGATGCGGCATGTTGTAGTCGGTCACCACCAGGTCGAATTGATCAGGGTCGGCGCGCACCGCCTCCAGCGCCTCGCGGGGGTCGTCGTAGCCGCTGAAAAGGAAGCCTTGGCGTGTGAGCAGGCGCTTAATCAGGCGGACGAGGCCTTCTTCATCGTCCACGAAAAGGATGTGCTTGCCCTTGCCCTGAACTGGCTTAGTGCTGGGAGCAGGCACCAGAGCGTCCAACACCCGCGCTTCGACTGCGGGAAAATAGAGGCGGAACGTGGTCCCCTCCCCAGGGGTACTGTCCACCTCTATGCTGGCCCCGTGCGCCTGCGCGATGCCGTGCACCACAGACAGTCCCAAGCCCGTGCCCTGACCCACCGGCTTGGTGGTAAAGAAAGGCTCAAAGAGGTGTGAGCGCACTGCTTCATCCATGCCCGATCCGTTGTCCCGCACGGTGAGGCAGGCGTAGCGGCCCGAGTGCAGATCGCCACGCGCTTCGTCCACCGCGCAGGCTTCCAGCCGGACCTCGATCACGCCCGGGCGCTCCTGCCCCTCGACAGCGTGTGCGGCGTTGTTACATAGATTAAGCAGTATCTGCTTGATCGGCGTCACAGCGGCCAGCACCACTGGGATGTCGGGCTTGCAATCGGCCTTGATATTAACCTTCGCCGGAATGCTGGCCCGCAGCAGGCGCACCGATTCCAACACCACCATCGACAGCGAGGTCGGCTTGCGCTCCAACGTCTGGCGCCGGCTGAAAGCAAGGATCTGCTGCACCAGATCCATCGATCTGCGACTCGCCTTGGCGATTTCCTTCAGGCTCTCCAAGGCCGGATGCTCTGGCCCCACGTCCTGGCGCGCCAGTTCCACGTTACCGGTGATGATGGCCAGGGCATTGTTGAAGTCGTGCGCCACGCCCCCGGCCAAAATGCCCAGCGCTTCCATCTTCTGCGACTCGCGCAGCCGCGCTTCGATTTTCCTGCGCTCGGTGATATCTTCCTTCACGGCGACGTAATGATCGATCTGGCCGTTTTCGTCCTTGATTGCAGAAATCGCGACAAATTCCCAGAACAGCGCGCCGCTCTTGCTCCGATTGCACAACTCTCCGCGCCATTCGCCTCCTTCTGAGATCACTTTCCACAGATCGACGTAGGTCTCGGCCGGTGTTTTTCCGGACTTTAAAAAGCGCGGATTGCTGCCGACCACCTCGGCCTTCGTGTATCCCGTTACCTGTTCAAAGCGGGGATTGACATACTCGATGTTGCCCATCCGGTCAGTAATCTCAATCGACGCCGGATTTTGTTCTATGGCGCGTAACAGTGTGCGCATTTTGGCTTGAACGCGCCTGCTGCGTTCGGTGATGTCAGTCACCACAACAGAAATCACCACCTCCTTGCCCAGATTGAGTGTGTTCAGCCCAAGCCGCACTTCAACAGCGGAGCCGTCGACGCACTGCAGGCCCACATCGCCGCTGCTGATTCCTCGCTCGGCTTGTTCCATCAATTGCTCGAAGTTGGGCCGTCCCTCTGGACGGATGAAGGCGCCGAGCTTGGCACCAATGACGTGCTCCAGCGGCAATTGGAGCAGTCGAGCGAAGTTCTTGTTGGCGTAGAGGATGAAACCTTCATGCGACAGGGTCAAGGCGCCCTCGCTCATCTGCTCAGCCAGCAGCCGGTAAGGCTCCTGCGCGCCGGTCAGTGTATAGACCTGGTCGCCGACCATCACCGCGTCCACTGCCCCGCTGCGGATGGACTGCAGTACCGCCTCGGCTTCGGCTAGCCGCAGGCGCAACTGCGCCACTTCCGCGCTGGGGTCGGCAGCTGATTCGATGCCTGCGGAGTCCTGCGTCATGAGGTGGGTACTCAGCTCAGAGTTTCGGCTTCAGGTTCAATCCGAGCAGCACCTGGTCCCAGTCCGACAGGTCACCGATGATGCGGCGCAGGGGCAGCGGAAGTTTCTTCACCAGCGTGGGCACGGCGACGATCTGCGCGTCCTTGGCCAACTGTGGCTGCTGGTAGACATCGATCACGCTCAGGTCGTACTGTCCCTGCAGGTGCGTCTCGCAAATCTTTTTGGCGTTGGCGATGGCTTGGGTCGAGCGCGGCGTCATGCCGGTGACGTACAACTGCAGCACATAGACCTGCTTCTGCGGCGTGGCCAGGGATTGCTCGAACGCCGCGGTCGCATTCTTGGCCTTCTTCGCTTTCTTCGCTTTCATCGCGGCCTCTCGAGCAATAAGTCGGTTATGCGCCGGACCTGGGCGCGGCGATCAGGTTCAGCCCCACCAGGACGCGCTCGGTGTTGGAGAGGTCGCCGATGATCTTTCGCACCGGCTCCGGCAGCTTGCGCACCAGCGTCGGGATCGCCAGAATCTGGTCGTCCTTCGCCAATTGCGGCGTCTCTATCAGGTCGATCACCTCTATACTGTATTGCCCTTCCAGGTGTTTCTCGCAGATGCGCTTGAGGTTGGCAAACGCCTCCAGCGACTTCGGCGTCTGTCCCGCCACGTAGAGCCCCAACCTCCAGGCTTCTTCCGGCGCCGCCTTGTCGGCTGCGGTCATGCGCCTGGCGTTCATCACTTGGCTCCTTGCCTGTGTTGGGGTGTTTTCCCCGCGCGACCGCCCGAAGCCTCGCGCCGGCGCGCCATGTCGGTGCGGTTGCCGGCGACGAGCATGTTGCGCATCCGGTCCTGTTCCATGAGCTTCGCCGCTCCCGCGCGCTCGACTTCGTACTCGGCGCGCAGCACTGCGATCTGCGCCTCCATCGCTTCGCGCTTGCGCTCGAGCTCGCGCGCTTTGCCTGCGCTCTCCTGCTCACGCACCAGGGCCTGCGCCTTCTCCTCCAGCTCCAGCGTCACCCGCGCGGTGCCGGTCAGCAAGGCCCCCGACGTCCCGACATACACATCCTGCAGCTCCACCCCGCGATCGGTCAGCAGGAATTCGCGCACCTGGTTCGAGTGGGCCATGCCGCGCGACTTCAAGAGGTAAAGCGCTCGATTGCGTTCGGCACCGATTTGCAGGTCGCGCAGCAGCAACCAGGTGTCGGTCAGCGACGATACGGCGATATCGGGCGACTCGGCGGAGTCGCTGCCTTTGCTGAGGCTGACGAACGCGGCGGTAATCTTTTGCATCTTGAAGTAGTCGATCAGGCGCGTCAGCATCGCCTTCACGTCCTCGTCGCTGCCAATCGCGGCGAAGTTGGTGATCGGGTCGATGATCACGACCCGCGGGTTGAACTGGCTCACCAGCTTGTGGATGGTGACGAGGTGCATCTCCAGGCCGCAGATCGTCGGCCGCTCCGCGTGAAATGCCAGCATGCCGCGGCGCACCGCCGGTTCCAGGTCGATGCCGATGGAGCGCATGTTGCGCATGATCTGGCTCGAGGATTCCTCGAACGCAAACCACAGGCAGCGCTCGCCGCGCGCGGCCGCCGCGTGGGCGAATTGCGCCGCGACGCTGGTCTTGCCCGAGCCGGCCGTGCCCGATATCAGCACGGTGCTGCCGCGATAGTAGCCTTTGCCTCCCATCATCTCGTCCAGCCGCGCGATGCCTGAGGACACGCGCTCGGTGCTCGCTTCGTGCTTGAGCGCGATCGAGGTGATCGGCAGGATGGAGATGCCGCCCGCGTCGATCAGGAACGGATACTCGTTGGTGCCGTGGATCGAGCCGCGGTACTTGACGATGCGCAGGCGCCGCGTGGACATCTGCCCCTCGATGCGGTTGTCGAGCAGGATCACGCAGTCGGCCACGTATTCTTCCAGGCCGTAGCGGGTCAGGCTCTGTTCGCCGCGCTCGCCGGTGATGATGGCGGTGACGCCCTTGTCCTTCAGCCAGCGGAACAGGCGGCGCAGCTCGGCGCGCAGGATGATGGTGTTGGACAAGCCGGAGAACAGCGTCTCGATGGTGTCGAGCACCACGCGCTTGGCGCCGATGGCGTCGATCGCCTGCCCGAGCCTGATGAACAGGCCTTCGAGGTCGTACTCGCCCGTCTCTTCGATTTCGCTGCGCTAGATGTGGATGGATTCGAGCGACAGTTGTTTCTTCGCGACCAGGCCCTTGAGATCGTGCCCGAACGAGGCAAAGTTCTTCTCCAGGTCGGCGATGCCTTCCTCGAAGGCCACGAACACGCCGGGCTCGCCATAATCCACGGCGCCGCGCACCAGAAATTCCATCGCCAGCAGCGTCTTGCCGCAGCCAGCGGCGCCGCACAGCAGGGTCGCCCGCCCCTTGGGCAAGCCGCCGGCGGTGAGATCGTCCAGACCCTGGATGCCGGTCGGCACTTTCGCCAGGACGGGCAGCGGTTTGTCGTTTGGCTTTTTCAATATCGCTGTTCCTTTCGAAGATATCGGCTATAGACCCGCCATGAACGCGCCGGCATCACAACGGCCGCAAGGCAAGGGCAGAACTGCTGGATTTCTTGAGTAGGGGACTTTCTAACCAAGGGCGACTGGAGAAAGGGCAGAAGGAGGGACACAACGTGGCGGCAACCCGGGTTATTGGGCCATTCGGCCTGAACATCGGCACAGCCACAGCGCACTGTGCCCCTGCTTCATGGACCGATAATTGCAGTTAATTGCGCTTTCCGATCGCGGGAAAAGGATAGGAAAAGTCCCCTAATTTCGCGCTTTGGCGCCGTATCCGCGAGTCGCACGGGGAACCTCCCGCCCGTGCCCGATACGCCTTTTGGCCGCTATCGCCGCTACAAGGAGCGACTGCTTGGCAGAGAATCCAGCGTCTGCAACGGGTCGGAACCCGACTTTGGTCGAAGTCCGCAAACGGCCAGAAGCGGTCAGTCGCTACGTCTTAACGCCTGAATTCACCGTCCTGCGCGGCTTCTCGCACAGGTTCGGTTAAATGATGGGTTCGGGGTGCTCGAGAGGGTCGACATCAATGTCTGCGCTCCACGAGTTCTCGCAGCGGTGCGGGCAGGAAAGCACGGAGGCGAGACGAGATGTCGTGCTCGTGCAGTTGCCAGCATATTCCAAGGTAGATGATGCCGAGACCGATTGCCGTGAGGACAAACGGAAATACCAAGCTGTCTTTGAAGACTTGGTAGGCCAGATGTCCGATATAGCCGGCTGAGCCCAGTCCGCCAAAGACAGCAAATACCCGACGCGAAAGCACTGCTCCGAGGATGATCATCAGGAGATTGATGCAAAGGTAGATGAACTTGTTCAACTCGCTGTCCGATTGCATCATCGACAGCCCGCACCAGAACGCCAGCGCCCCAAACAAGTAGAGCCAGAAGGGATAGTCCTTCTCACGGCATGCGCGGATATCTACCCAAAACGCCAGCAATACCATCAACAGACCAAACCATAATGAAACAAACTTTCTAAGATCCCAGCTGGCATCGTTCGTGCCGAACAGAAAGGGCGCCAGATCCATACTCATGTACCAAAGCGTGACGGCGACCGGCATAACCAGGAACGGCAGGCGATATCGCCACAGCATGGCGGCACCCGTAGCGAGAGTGCCCAACTCCATGAGAGTCCATCGCCAATCAATATGGGTAGGGTATTCACGATATACCCGCCCTTCGGCCCATAGCCCCAGCGCAGATTGCGCGCCGTAAATCGCCAGTGGCGTGAGCGCGACCACGAAAGCGGCAGCGATACCGGCAGGGATCGGCAACCTTAGGCGGTTGAGGAGATGCTCCGTAAGCCAGAGTCCTGCCACTGCGTAACAGAGCGCTATGAAGAGCAGTCCCCATCCGCCAAACCGTTCCCAGCCCAAGGTCATGAAGAGAGTCATCGCGCCGATGGCGATCAGACCGCCGAGATAGTAGAGGACGTGCGTGAAGCGGAAGGATGGCGTGTCTGCCGGGCTTTCAGATAGAACCGCCCAAAGCGCATCCACCTGGCCAGGTGCAATGACGCCACGTTGAGCAGCCTTGTCAAGATGAGCGCGAGTGAGGTTCATAGACATCCCGAACGTGAATCAGATGCCTTAAAAGGCGAGTTTAAAGTCGCCTTTTTGTAGAGCCGCTGGTTAATGACACCTAAAATCATGATCTTAGTCTTAGGATGGTTTACGAAACATCCGACAAAATCGCCTATTGAGATCAAATTCGATTTTGCCGCGTTTGAGTAATTCGGGAGCCACGAATGCATAAGGTTCATTTCTGCAATCAACGCTGGAATTAGACCCTTTTCATCTCAAAACCACAAATCCCGCTCCGTAAACGCCACCCGCGGCTGCTCCCCCAGTATCCGCACCAGCACCGAGTTCATGGTGTCCACGTCATTGTCGAAGCCGCCATGCGTACCGCTTTTCGACGCTTCGCCCAAGCCACCCGCCTTCCCCGCCACCACCACCCCGCTGCGACCATCGATCTCTGCTACCAGCAACTTCTTCACCTGCACATCTGCATCGAGGTACTTCTGCATCCCCAGCAGCGGCACTTCGCGTTCGCCTTCGAAGGCATTGCTCACCAGGTGCAGCAGTGACTTGCCATAGGGGCCGACGGTATCGCAGCGCTCCTGCGCTTCATCGAGGATATAGAGCGAAGGTCGTGGGCAGCGCTTTTTCAGCACTGCGGGCACGACAAGGCGCTTGAAGGCATCCATGCGGATGGCCGGCGCGAGGAACTGCAGGGTCTTCCAGGAAATGCCCAGGCCAGCCAGGTGCGGGATGGCATGCGCGGCGAGGATGGAACCGGCGCTGTGGGCGACGACATGCATCTCCCAGTGCTTTGACCCGGCACGCTTCCGGGCCGGCGTTTCGCGCGCTCGCTTCACATGCCGGGCGACGAGGTTCATCGCTCCGCTTTTTCGTTCCGAGGCGAGGCGCGCGTTTTCCTTCATCTCCTCCCACAGGCGCCCGCCCGGCAGCGCCAGCGTCAGCTCGAGCACGCGGTCGCGCGCCTCGCGCAGGTGATCCAAAAAGGTGCCCCCGGCACGCTCATCCGCTTCGGTGAACTGGTCCTCCAGAATGTTGCGCGCCGTGGACAGCCAGTCGGTCTCCCACATGATGTGCAGCGGATAGATTTCATTCGCCATGCACACGTCACGAAAGGCCACGATGCGCCTGGCCACATCCTTCTCGCTGTTCAGGCCGCCATGGATGTAGAGCATGACGCGGCGCGACTTCCAGCCCCGTGTGCGCTCGGGGATTGTTTGCAGGAACAGACGCTCGATATCCGCCTCGGTGGTCCAGTAATCGCCGCGATCGGACAGCTCGCCGTTGTTCGCGATGTCGATCACATGCGGACGCACCTCGTTGAGCGGGATGACATCGCCGGCCCGGAAGGCCCCGCTGATCGAATCCGCCGCGCCCTTCGCCCACAGGTCGGCACTCACCGGTACGCCAAGCTGCGCCACCCATACGTCGGTGGCATGCAGCATGAAATCCTCATAGGGCAGCAGCGCAAAGCCGCCCGCGCCCCAGCCCTTGCCCCATGAGTTCTGCACGATAAAGCCCTGCGCGGTGTAGCCCACCAGCGCCACCGCATGCCCGCCGTCGGCGCGACCCCTGCGCTGGATCACCGGTAGCGCCATGCCCGCGCGCTTACCGGCGCGTGCCCCTTCGGCTTTGAGCTTTACCGTGGCCGGCCCCGGCGCATCCCAGCCCGAATGCACCATCAGCGTGGCATACACGATGCCGGCCTCATGGATCGCCGCATGCAGGTCGCGCACATGGCGGAAATCGACGCGGTAATAGGCGCCGCCGGGCGTGAGCATGGCCTCGTCGGAACGGCGCTGGTCGAAGTGCTGTGCGCCATGCAGCTTGTCCGGCCACAGCGCGCGCGTGCACACGCCGTGGCGCGACCAGCCCTTCATGGCGCCGCGCGCCGACGAACCCTCGTAGCGCTCACCCGGCCATTCGTCGTAGCGCCGCGCCAGCTCGTAGAGCATGCGCGGGCTGATGCGGCGCGCCGCACTTTGACCAGTGCCACGGCGATGCAGCAGGAAGTTGACCACGGCCGCCAGCGCAAAGCCGGTGCAGGCGCCCTCCTGGCCCTGGTCGAGGATTTCCGGCACGTCGGCGCAATTGACGATTTCATCGGGCAGCGCGGCGAGCGTGGGCTGGTAGGTCCAGTCGCGCAGGTCGATGCGATCCGGGAAGGCATCGAGGCGGCGCCCGGTGGCTTTCTCCGCGCTGCGCTCGACCGTGTGCCTGGCAGCGTGATCCTCATCAGCCTGGCGCGATGCGCGCCGCGCCGCCCTGCTCCGCACCGCTTGCGACACCGCCTTTGCCGCGCGCCGGGATTTTTCCGCGGCGCCTGTCGTGACCCTGACCATGGAACCCTCCGTTCAATGGAATGATGACCTGCCTGAATTTGCGAACTGCGATGCCCCGGCAGATTGCACGGCCGGGGCGGATAAGACGGGGAAAGTTTAAGCCGGAGTGCGCAGCGACGTCATGCGTTTCATGCCGGAAAACACCGGAAACGGTGTTTTTATGTGATTACAATTACTGTATTGATACTTATAATATATAGACGATAAATTGATATTGATAATATTTTAAAAAACGTATGGCAGGGCCTGCCTCACTTGAAAAGTGACCCTGAATGACCGGGGTTTCCTGAAGTCGCCACCGGATCAGGCTGAAGGCTTGTCACCATCGTTGCGGTTTTGCTCATTCCCAACGCCACCGTCGCCCGGCGCCTCAGTCTGCTCATCCAAAGCCACCACCCCGCTACCGCGCAAGGCCAGCACCAGCAACACGCAGCCGATCATGATCATCACCAGCGACATCACACCCCAGGGCCCCGGATACCAGATCGCAAACGGAAACACCGCGATGCCCAGCGCCACCAGCGCAAAGCCCGGCCACTTGAATGCCTGTCTCATCGAATATCACCCGTCACGCCAAAACGACATTGTGCGGCATTGCCGGATTCAATCGGCCCTGATTTTCCGCGCAATTCGTACTGTAGTGGTACCTTTGGGTACCAATCTGTCCCGATTCGCATCCTGACTCAAACCAGAACCAATCCATGCAAATCCGCATTCACCGCACCGACGGCAAAACTGGCCATTACACGCAGGACGATCCACGCCGCGTCGCAATGCTGCTGCAGCGTTTCGACCCGAAGCGCCTGTTTCGCTCCGGCCCCATCGTGATCGGCACACTGAACCCGTTCAGCATCCTCAATCCCGACGAGATCTGCTGGATCGAAGTCGAGTCGGAACAAGACACTGCGCTGCTCCATCCCGAGGGCATCGAGCAGGTGCAGCGTCTCACCGGCCGCGATGAATATGAAAAACTGCTGGCACAGCAATGGCCGCGCTGGCGCGCGAACAACCATCACAAGCCTGGCGACCTGCTGGAAGCGCTGGTGGAACTGTCGTTCCGCGATGGCGGCGCCCTGTACCTGCGCGCCATGGGCTACGTGACCGAAACCTCGCTGGTGGACATGGTGTTCGCCGCGCCGGCCATCACTGCCACGTTTGTGCCGCACGGCACTGTCTACATCAACCCGAAATGCATTGTGCGGGCACGCCTCTACCACAGCAAGGCTGAAGTGAATTACCCGGACGGCATCTGGGTCGCCGAAGCCGACGACATCTAGCCGCAGCAAGCGCCGTATCAGGCCGCCCGCACCAACCCGCGCAGCGAGTTGCCGAACCACACCTCACCGTCGAGGTCCGCAGGCATCAGGCGCGCCTCTTCGGCTTCTCCGCGCTCGACCATTTCGGCGCGCAGACAACCGTTCAACAGGCCGGCCCCGAGTGGCGGTGTCAGCAACTTTGAGCCACACCGCACAAATACATTGCTGCGCGCGCCTTCGGCCACTTCGCCGCGCTCATTGAGGAACACCACCTCATCGGTACCGAGGCGTGCGACTTCGCGCTCGTACATGTCACGCCAGGTGGTCTTGTGGCGATACAGCACATCGGCACTGTGCACTCGCTCCGGTGAGATCGACCAGGTCCAGTGCGCCGGGTTGGCGCCCAGCGGCACGGCCGTGGCCTGATGCCGGCCGGCCTCATCCAGCGTGAGGCGCACGCGCTGTGGGCCCCGCAGTTCCCCTTCTTGTGCAGCCGGCTCCACCGCGCGGGCCAGCGCCTGCCGCGCCGCCTGCTCATCGAAGCGCAGACCGAAGTGCGGCGCCGATGCCGCCATGCGCGCCAGGTGGCGTTCGATGCGCACAAACCCGCCTTCGTAGCGCAGTGTTTCAATCAATTCGATGTCGCGGCGGGCCACCTCAAAAAACCGCGCCTTGAGCAGGCACTCGGCGTACTCGCTCTCCGCCCGTGAGTCGTGCACAACGCCCCCGCCAATGCCCATCTCACCGCGCCCGTCGCGAAGGGTCAGGGTGCGGATGGCCACGTTGAATTCGGCCGATCCATCCGGCGCAAACCAGCCCAGCGCGCCGCAGTAGGCACCACGCGGCGAACTCTCCAGCTCGCGCAGCACCTCCATGGCGCGGATCTTCGGCGCACCGGTGACCGAGCCGCATGGAAACAGCGCCGCGATGATGTCGGCGGCCGTCTTCGCCGGCAGCTTGTGCGCACGCACCGTCGAGACCATGGTGTGCAAGGTCGGATAGCTCTCCACCTTGAACAGATCGGCCACTTCCACGCTGCCCGTCACCGCGATGCGCCCCAGGTCGTTGCGGATCAGGTCCACGATCATCAGGTTCTCGGCGTGGTCTTTTGCGCTGGCCTCGAG
The DNA here is from genome assembly GCA_945885335.1 of Bordetella parapertussis. Classification (GTDB taxonomy): domain Bacteria; phylum Pseudomonadota; class Gammaproteobacteria; order Burkholderiales; family SG8-39; genus CAIYPG01. The sequence goes on along the minus strand of CAMCYY010000004.1, from coordinate 24,346 downwards.
CGCCGCGCGTGCGGCGGCGTCCTCCCCCGCATTGCGGCGTGCCGCCGTGCCCTTCATCGGGCGCACGGTGATTTCACCATCTGCCGACAAGGCAAAAAACAATTCCGGCGACAGGCTGAGCAACTGCCGTTGGCCATCATCGACATAGGCGCAGTAGCGGGCGCCGGATGACGCCAGCAGGTTCTCATACAGGGCGAAGGCATCACCGGCGAAAGGGAAATGCGCCCTGAAGCTGAGATTTGCCTGGTACAGGTCGCCATCGGTGATGTAGCGATGCAGCCGGGCAAAGCGCGATGCGTAGTCGGCCCCGCTCCACTCCGACTGCAGAGGGCCGGCATAGGCGCGGCCGAAAGCGGGGGGTGCCTCACTGTGCGGCGCATCGAACACACCCAGTTTGAGCAACGGATAGTCCCGCCCCGCCTGCGCGGGCATGAGCGGCTGCAAACGCGCTTCCAGCGCATAGCCGAGTTCGTACGACAGCCAGCCCGCCACATACCGGCCGTCGGCACGTGCGCGCTCGATTGCGGCCAGCGCGGCCGGCACCTCGGCTGCCGTACTGGCAGTAATGAAGCCGCGCGGCCGGTCATAGACCCGTCGTTTCGCCCCAGCCCATCCGTCGAAAATCACCCGCACACTGTCTCCAGGTCACACCGTTTCAAGACCCCATATTGTGCCGGGATTAGAGCGCTCCTGGTGCCGCACTCAGGATACTAGTTGCAGGCGATACGCACCTGAAGGATATCGGTGTGCCCCTGCAGCACCTTCTCGATGCCGTCCTGCCTGAGCGTTTGCATTCCGCCCTTCATGGATTCACTCTGCAACTGCGATACCGGTGCGTGATGCTGGATCAATTCCCGGATATGCGGGGTTGAGACCAGCAGTTCGTGAATGCCCAGCCGCCCCTTGTAGCCGCTGTTCCCGCACGCATCGCAGCCCACCGCGTCGTGCAGGGTGATGGCGCCGTTTGCGCCAAATCGGCTTGCCCAGGCGGCAAGTATTTCCGCTGGAACGGCATCCGTCCCGGCGCAGAACTCGGCGGCCAGCACATGCAGCTCGTCCGCCGCAGCCTCGCGCGGGCGCTTGCATTGCTGGCAAAGCCGCCGAACCAGGCGCTGCGCAAGAATGCCGAGCAGCGCATCGGAAAAATTGAACGGGTCCATGCCCAGATCGAGGAGGCGCACAATGCTCTCGGCGGCGCCATTGGTATGCAATGTCGAGAGCACTAGATGGCCCGTGAGGGAGGCCTCAATGCCAATCTTGGCGGTTTCCGTATCGCGCATCTCGCCCACCATGATGACATCCGGATCGGCGCGCAGAAAAGAGCGCATGGCCGAGGCAAAGGTGAGGCCGATTTTTGGATTGACCTGCATCTGGCGCAATCCGGCATGCACGATTTCGATCGGATCCTCGGCGGTCCAGATCTTGAGTTCCGGGGTGTTGATGTCAGCCAGCACGGAATGCAGGGTTGTGGTCTTGCCCGATCCTGTCGGACCACACACCAGGACCATGCCGTAGGAGCGTCGCGAGAGAATCCTCATCTGCGTCAGATTGCGCTCGGACAGACCGAGCTTGTCCAGCGCCATCGGCCGTGATGAAGCCAGCAGGCGCATCACGACGTCCTCCAGGCCATTTGAGGTCGGGAGCACCGCCACGCGCAGGTCAAGCTTTACGCCGCCATACTGCTCAAAGCCGATCTTGCCGTCCTGCGGGCGCCGGTGTTCGGAGATGTCCAGTTCACTCATGATCTTGATTCTGGACACCACCGCGGCACGCAGACTAGCGGGCAGGTTCATGTAATCAACCAGAACGCCGTCATTGCGAAACCGTATCCGGGTTTCATGGTTGCCCGGATTCGTTTCAATGTGTATGTCGGAGGCGCCCTGCGCAAAAGCATCGAGTATGACGCGCGTCACCAGACGAACAAGGTTGCTCTCATCGGCCTGGCCCGGACCGGCATCGGCCAACAGCGGCGCTTCAGTCTGCGCGGCAATGAGATCGATGAGCTCAATTGCACTTTGCCCTGAACTCAATGACGCAATCCCCGTCCGATTCTCCGCCACCTCGCCACCTTCCCCAAGCCCATACTCTGACTGCAAGCGGGCCAGGATATCGCCGGCAAGACCAAGTACGGGAAGAACCTGCATGCCGGTAGCAAAGCGCAGTTCGTTGATGAAATCCTGGTCCAGCGGACGGTCTGAGGCCACCACCAGGGTCTGGCCATCGAGATACAGCGGGATCATGCGGTGCAGGTAGGCAAACGAAGGACTGACCAGCTCCAGGGCGTCTTTTTCGATGGAAAATTTTCCTGCGTCGACAAACGGTATGCCCAGCTGCAACCCCAGCAGGCGGGTTACGGTATCGCGATCGACCAGCTTCATTTCAACCAGAATTTCAGCCAGTGTTTTCTCGTGGTCTGTCCTCTGGCGTTCCAGGGCACGCCGCAGATCCTGTACGGCAATCAGGCCCTGTGTCACCACAATATCGCCCAGGCGCATCACCGGCTGGCGCGACTGCAGCAGAAGCGCCTCGGCAAGCTGTGCCGGGCTCACCAGACCGCGCTCGATCAGATACTCACCGGTGCGCTTGCTGCGCAGTTCCTCCTGCCTCCCCGCTGCCAGCGCCATCAACGCCGGACTGATGACACCGCTGCTGGCCAGCACCTCTTCAGGCGAACGTCCGACCATCACTCGACCGGCGGTTGCAGGAACAAACCACGGCGTAACGCGCGAGCCCTCGGCAAGGTAAAGATAGATTCCGTCCCGACTTCGCAGGAAGCCGCGGGTCGTTCCGGTCTGCCGGACGTCGTCGTGGTAGTGGATCTGGAAGTTCCGGATATCCAGTTGCGCCCCGACAGAATGCCCCCCGACGGTAGTCAGCGCAGGCGCCGGCGCAGGAAGCTCGATCGCCTGCAGCAGGCGAACGCATCGTACTTCTTTCAGCGCGACACGCTTCAAACTGCCGGCCACCCCGCTCTGAAGATCGATATCCGACGATACCGGCGGCCAAACGGACAGCAATCCCCGCAGCTGGCCGCCATTGAACACTTCCACATTGCACGCCAGATCCGGCGCTGGACCGGCTGCATCAAGTCCGAAATGCGGCGGAAAAGGCCAGCGCGCCGGGACAGCGAGATCAGCCATGCGGAGAATCCGGCTTGAGTCTGAGCGGAGGCCCGCCGGGAACGCCGAGCCTGCCCGTCAGCTTGATGCGGACCGCCAGGTCGGTGCGTGAATCGGCATTGCTCAAAGCCTCGTCGAGGGTTATTTTTTCAGCGACATAAAGATCGAACAGCGACTGATCAAAGGTCTTCATGCCCTCCTCGTTGCTCTTGGACATGGCGGACTTGATGACGTCAATCTGCCCTTTCTGGATCAGGTCGGAAATATAGGCCGAGGCCAGCATGACTTCCACCGCCAGCGCCCGCTTCTGATTGATCGCCGGAATCAGGCGCTGCGACATCACGCCCTTGAGATTGAGCGAGAGGTCCATGAACAGCTGCCGGTGCGCATCCTCAGGGAAGAAGTTGATAATGCGCTCGATCGCCTGGTTGGCATTGTTGGCATGCATGGTCGACACGCACAGGTGGCCGGTTTCGGCATAGGCAATGGCGTGCTGCATGGTCATGCGGTCGCGGATTTCGCCAATCATGATCACATCGGGCGCCTCGCGCATTGCATTGCGGAGCGCCTCCTCATAGGACAGCGTATCGATGCCGACTTCGCGCTGGTCCACGACGGAGCGCTTGTACTCGTGCATGAATTCGATCGGATCCTCTATGCAGAGTATGTGCCCGGTGGCATTCTGGTTCCGATAGTCGATCATTGATGCAAGCGTGGTGGACTTGCCCGAGCCGGCGGAGCCGACAATCAGCACCAGCCCCCGTTTGAGCATGATCAGATCGCGCAGCACCGCCGGCAGGCCGAGTTCCTCGAACGACGGAATCTTCGATTTTATGTAGCGCACCACCATCGCTGCTTCGTTTTTCTGCATGTATACGTTGTAGCGAAAGCGACCAATGCCCTCGACGGTGATGGACAGGTTGCACTCCATAGTTTCCTCGAACTTGCTGATCTGGCGCTCGTTCATGACGCTGTAGGCCAGCGTCTTGGCTTCACCGGATTTGAGCACCGGAACGTTGATCGGACGCGTCAGGCCGTCGATCTTGAGGCTGGGCGGCGCGCCCATGCTGAGGAACAGGTCCGATGCGTTGTGATCGACCATCATCTTCAAGAGCTGAAACATTTCCATGATCTGACTCCCGCTAAGACAATATGCAAACGCCGCGCCAGCGTTTCGGGCACAGCCTGAGGCAGATCCTGTCCGGAATCCGCATGTCCTCAGGCCAGGTAGTGCGTCCTGAAGTCACGCGCTCATCCAGTAGGCATTGTAGTCCTGCGACGCCCTGCCCCAACCTGACCGACCAATGGACTTGTGTAGTGCGCACCTGGCCTGGCAGCAGGTTCAGGCCGCCCGCAGCGAATCGACAATGTTCATGCGCGCGGCACGCATGGCGGGCAGAAAGCCGCCGATCAGGCCCATGCCCAGCGCAAACAGCAGGGTCTTGGTGACAATGCCCGCGGTCAGCGTGAAGCGGAACGACAGGTCGGCGAAGGTCTGGAAGTTCGTCGTGGAAAACGATGCGAACTGCATCAGCGAAGCAAACGCGAGGCCGATCAGGCCACCCACCAGTCCCAGCATCAGCGCCTCGGCGACAAAGGCATACAGCACACTGGAGCGCCGGAAGCCCAGCGCGCGCAGCGTGCCGATTTCGCCGACGCGACTGGCCACCGAGGCATACATCGTAATCATGGCGCCGATCATTGCGCCCACCGAGAAAATCACCGTCAATGTCATGCCGAGAATGGTGATGAATGTGGACAGCGCCCTTGACTGGTCGCTGTAGAAGGTCTGCTCGCGCTTCACCTCGTTCGTGAGGCGCGGGTCGGTATCGATGTCGGCGCGGAAGCGGTCGAAGGCGTCGGCATTGGTGAGCTTCACGACCATCGATGAATACGCGCTGCGGCGAAAGGATTGCAGCAACTGATCCGCGTCGCCCCAGATTTCCGAATCAAAGCCGCTGCCGCCGGCATCGAAAATGCCGACCACCGTCCAGTCACGCTGGGCAAAGCGCAGCGTATTGCCGATCGCCACGCCTTCGAACCCTTTTGCAATGCTGCTGCCGACAATGATTTCGGAGGAGCCCATCTTGAATCGCCGACCGGCGACCAGCTTGATCTGCGGACGCAAATCGATGCCCAGTTCGGAAATGCCGCGAATGACGATGTTGGAGGGCTTTTCCGCACCTTTCTTTTTGAGCGAAATCAGCACCACCGCTTCTTTCGATACCAGCCGGCGGCCATCGGCACCGGTGGCCACCGCCGGATGGGTTTCGATCACACTCGCCTGCATGCGGGAAATGCCGCTCTGGATTTCCGTTTCCGCGCCCTTGCGTATGGCGACGGCGTTGTCGAGCTCACCGGTGGTGACCAGGGTCTGCTTCAGGCCGGCATCCAGCATCAGCACCGCGGCAAACACGAACACCACCAGCGCCAGCCCGCCCGCGGTCAGCGCCGTCGTGAGGCGGCGCGTCCACAGGTTGCGCAGGATGTAGGCGAAAGGGATGGCGGTCGGAGTGGACATGAGATTCAGCCGATGGCTCTCAATCCATCAACGATCTTGACTCTGGAAGCCCGTATCGCCGGCACCACCGCTGCGATGAGTGCCACACCCAGCGCGCAGGCCACCTGGATGACGATGGTGTCATCCGACACGCTGAAAATCGGAAATATCCCCGCCACTGACTTGAAAGCCTCCGCCGCAGGCGCGGTGAGCGCGATGCCCAGGCCGCCACCGATGATGGAGATCAGCAGCGACTCGCCGACGATCAGCAGCGCCAGAAAGCCGGGCCCGAAGCCCAGCGCCTTCATCGTCGCGTACTCGGCGTTGCGCTCGCGGGCGCTCATGGCCATGGTGTTTGCCATCACCGCCATGATGATGAGGATCACCACATAGGACACGATGCGTATCGCCGCGATGATCTGGTCGGACATGGCCACGAAGCCGAGCTGGAACGCCTGCTCGGTCTCGGTCAGCGTTTCGGCCAGTGAATTGGCGAACAGCGCATCGACATTGCGCGAAATCGCCGCGGCGTTGTCCATGCTGTCGATGCCGATCACGTACACGCCAGTGTAGCCGCCGCGGCGCGGTGAAACTTTTCGTACGGTTTCGTCGAGGTAGCTCCAGTGAAACATCATCTGGCGCGTCACCTTGGTGTCATCGATGCCATCGAAAATGCCGCGCACCGTGAATTCCCAGTTGCCGGCATAGATGGTGCCGCGGATGGGCAGCGCATCCCCCACCTTGAAGCCGAACTGATTCGCCAGTTGCCGCCCCACCAGCACGCCCTTGCGGTCGCGCTGCCAGGCCTGCCTGTCCTCATCGGACAGGATGAACTCCGGATACAGGTCCATGTAGTTTTCCGACACTGCGAACTGCGGGAAGAAATTCTTCGGCTCCTGATAGACGCCGCCGAACCAGTTCGACCAGGCCACCGTTTTCACGCCCTCCAGGCCGCGGATGCGGCTGCCGTAACTGACCGGCAGAAAAAAGGTGAGCGAAATCGCACTGCGCGTCACCAGCCGCGTGCTTGACGATGCGGCCGCGCCCGCATACCAGGCATCCACCACCGTGCGCAGCAGCCCGAAGGCCAGCACCGCAATCATCAGTCCGACCACCGTCAGCAGCGTGCGCAGCCGGTGGCGGAAAGCATTGCGGAAAATGAGATTGAGGATGAACACGGCTATGCCATTGGCTATCCGGGGAGGATCTCGCCCTTGTCCAGGTGCACCAGCTTCTTCGCCGCCCCCGCCGCCGTCGCATCATGCGTCACCATGATGATGGTCTTGCCCAGCTCGCTGTTCAGGCGCTGTAGCATGGAAAGCACATCGGCGGCAGCGACGCGGTCCAGGTCGCCGGTGGGTTCATCGGCAACGATGATCAAGGGGTCGGTGACGATGGCGCGCGCAATCGCCACGCGCTGCTGCTGGCCGCCGGAGAGTTCGTTCGGGTAATGGTCCATGCGGTCCGACAGCGTCACCGCGGCCAGCGTGAGTTCCACGCGCGCCTTGCGTTCGGCGCGCGACAGGCTGGTGAGCATCAGCGGCAGCTCGACGTTCTCGAACGCCGTCAGCACCGGCATCAGGTTGTAGAACTGGAAAATGAAACCCACACTCGCCGCGCGCCAGTCGGCCAGCGCTGATTCATCCAGGCTGCTGATGTCCACCCCGCCCACGCGCAGCACGCCGCTGTCGGGCTTGTCGATGCCGGCAATCAGGTTGAGCAGCGTGCTCTTGCCCGACCCCGACGGACCCATCAGCGCGGTGAAATCCCCGGACTGGATATCCAGCGTGATATCAGACAGCACCGGCACCACCTGCCCGCCACGCCGGTACGACTTGGCGAGGTGGCGGATTTCGACAAGGGGTGTTATTGGCTGCGGGAGCGACATTACTTCTTCACCATCGTCACCTTCGCGCCATCCCTGATCTTGTCCCCCGGCTTCAGCACCGCCTTGTCACCGGACGACACGCCGGACACCTGAACCAGTTCGCCAACTTTCGCGCCAACCGTCACTTCCACGGCCTTCACCGCATCGTCCTTCACGACGAACATCAACTTCTTCCCGTCACGCTCGACAATGGCCCCGGGCTGCACCGCAGTCACCGGTTTCCTTTCATCGGACGGCACGGGCTTGGCGAGGAATGCCACCTTGGCGCTCATGTCGGGCAGCACCCGCGTATCGCGATCGGTGAATTTCACCTTCACCAGCACCGTGGCCTTGGTGCGATCCACCGTCGGCACAATGCGCGACACCGTGCCCTGCAACCTGAGGTCGGCCAGTGCATCGAGCTGGATTTCCACCGGCTGTCCGACAGTGATTTTCGCGATGCTGGATTCGGACACATCCGCCTCCACCTCCAGCGTGTTCATGTCGGCAATCGTCACCACCGCGCCCTTGCTGTTCGCCGCCGATGAGAACGGCGTGATGTTGTCGCCGACGTTGGCGTTCTTGGTCAGCACCACGCCATCAAAGGGCGCGCGGATCAGGGTCTGCTCAACGGCCACTTCGGTCACGCGGCGGTTCGCTTCGGCCGATGCAATCGCGGCACGCGAACTGGATACGGCAGCGCGTGCTTTCTCGGCACGTGCCACCGCAGTGTCATGCTGAGCACCGGCGATGAATTTTTTCTCAAGCAATTCGGCAGAGCGTTTCAGGGCCCCCTCAGCATCGCGCAGCTCGGCCTGGCTTTGCTCCAGGTTCGCGCGTGCCACGTTCACCTGGGCCACGGCCTGCTCCATGGAGGCGCGCACGTCGCGGCTTTCCACTCGCGCGATGACTTCGTTCTGCTTGACCTTGCTGCCTTCGAGCACGCCCAGCCATTCCAGACGCCCCTGCGCTTTCGAGGACAGCGCCGCATTGCGCTGCGGCACCACATAGCCTGAAGCATTCAGCAGCGTGTAGTTCTGCGACGGCCAGGCGCTGGCCACAGTGACCGTCTGCACTGCCGGTGGCGCGGCAAAACGTGACGCCACGACAAAGATGACGGCAACGGCAATCACGAGAATGAGCCCGCGACGCACCCAGCGACGGCGCGCAGCAGGATCACCGCCGGAGGGCGCCGAACGGTCGATGCGAAGCTTGGATAAATCAGGTGCGGTCATTGGATTTCCGTTGGAATTCTTGTTTGCCGGGCTGGGCGGTACTGGGTCGCGCTCGGTGGTATCGGGCACGGATTGAGGTTGGGTGAATGGGGCAGAGCGATCATCGTTTGCGGGACAAGCAACTACCGTACTCGCGCCCGCGACTCAACGCTGGAAAATTCTGCTTTCTCGACCAACTACCCGATAAGACATTGAATCTGGCCATTTATCACGCAAAAACGCCATTCTAGCGCATTGAATGATAAAGCATTGATAATCATAGGGTTATGAATACCTTTTGCTTCCGGCCCGAGTCACGTGCTCATTTTGAAGCCGCCAGCACTTTTCGCTCCCGCTTGTGCATGTGCAGATCAACCGCCGTCTTGATCACCACAAACAGCACCATCGCGAACAGCGGGCTGTTCATTCCCATGACGATGAAGCCCCCGGCAACGATGAAAATATGCACGACGATGATGCGTCCATAGGGCCGCATCATCAGCTTGCCGAAGTCTGCGTGGCGATACTCTTCGCGGCCGAGGTAGTTGCGGAAAAAGGAGATGAGGTGGCTCACCAGCAGTCCGAGCACAGCCACTAGTACGCCGGCATTACCCAGCATGTGGAGCACCAGCGCGCCGATCTCCATCTCGCGGCCGTCCAGTCCTTTCACCGGAAACAGGATGGCCAGAAAGGTCCCGTGTCCGGCACAGAATGCCCCGAAGTGCGCAATGAAAAAAAGAATCAGGAAAGTCTTGGCGAGCGCCAGCTCACCGGGTCTGGGACGCTTCCCCAGTTCAGGGTTATTCGTCACCGCCTCTGGCTCTGCAAACGCCATGCGCGCTACGTTCATCACGCCGATGACAATATTCTCAAGCCAGTAGAGCAACACGATTTCACCCACGCTCCAGCCAGCGAACAGCACACCCGCCAGCGGAATCATGTTCGCAACGATAAGCGCGACCACCGGCAATGAGGATGGCGGCTCGTCGGCCACGACCATGGTCGGCGGGATCGCCAGCTCTTTTGCCTTCAGGAGTGACGCAGCGGAACCGGGCGCTCTTGAACTGGCGGCGACAACCGGTCGCGCAGCCGGCACCGCTGTTGCCGGCCGGGTTGCCGCAGGCATGGCAAACGCCTGCGCCGGGCCAAAGCCCCCCTCCTCTGGCGAGGCCACACGCGCCACCACGGCAGCAAGGCCGCCTTTGGGCTGGGCAACATCGATGATGAAGCTGCGCGACAAATCCACGCCCGGCATATCTGCTCTAATCTGGATTTCCCACACATAGGCCACACCGCGCTCGATCACCGGTTCATCGGGAATACCCAGGCGAAACTCGACCGAGCCCAGCCGGCCGGCGCGCTGCACCGGGAATGGCAGCTCGCGATACCACTCGCGCTTTTCGCTGCGCACGTCGCGGCCCTTGGAGTCCTTGCTGTAGCTCACCCTGATGCAGCGCAGTTCAATGCGGGCATGGCGCACTGCGGCTGCTTTTTCCGGCAGCATGATGCGTCCCGCCACCTCGCCGCCCAGCGCCGGCACATCCGGCGGGATGTAGAGGTTCACACGACCGAACTTCATGCGGTTCAGTGTGAAGTGCACCGACCACACCACATAGACCACACCAAAGATTGCGAAAAAACCGGTAATCAGTCCGCCCATCAGGCTTTTGTCCGCGAAGGCAAACACATAGAACATCGGAAAGGCGAGCGCGCAGTAGATGACCACGAAAGCCCAGGTGCCGAAAACCCCGATGCCGTCTTCCTTGGAGCGGATGAGACGTTTTCCAGAGAGCTTCATGGATGGATGATTCTGCAGATCAGGGAACAACAAACTTCAGCGGGCTGACGCCTGAAGCGTAACACCAGCCCGCCATCAACACCGCCTGGGGCGTCGGCCTACTCGAACTGGATGTTCGCTTCCTTCACCAGCTTCTTCCAGCGCTCGTACTCCTGCATGTAGAAGCGCTCGAACTCCACGGGTGAGCTGCCGACGAGCTGGATGTCGGTGCCCATGCGCTTGACGATGTCGGGCATCTTCTGGACCTTGTTGATCTCCGCAGCGAGCTTGTTGCGGATGGGCAGTGGCGTGCCCGCTGGCGCGAGCAGTCCCAGCCAGCTCGAATACTCGAAGCCGGGATAGCCGCTCTCGGCGATGGTGGGCAGGTCCCCCAGCGCGGGGTTGCGCTCGAGGCTGGCCTGGGCGATGGGCCTGAGCTTGCCCGTCTTGAAGTGCGGCAGCACGGTGAGCAGCGTGCCGAAGTAGACATGCACGCGCCCGGCCATCAGGTCGGGAATGATGGGGCCCGTTCCCTTGTAATGCACCTGGGTGGTCTGCGTCCCGGTGTACGAATCCAGCCATACGTTCGTGAGATGCTGGGAGCCGCCCACGCCGGAGGTGGCCATGTTGATCTTGCCCGGATTGGCCTTGGCGTAGGCGAGATACTCCCTGAAGTTATTGAACGGAACATCCGGCGCACCCACCAGCACCGCATAGCGCTTGCTGACCAGCGACACCGGCGCCACCACCTTGTACAGATCGTAGGGAAGATCCGTGTACATGAGCGGAATCACCGACAGCGTGGCGGCCGTGAACATCAGCGTGTAGCCATCGGCCGGCGCCTTGATCAGCGTCGTGGTGCCGATGCGATTGCCGGCCCCGGGCCTGAAGTCGAACACAAAGGGCTGACCCATCGTCTCCGTCAGCTTGTTCGTGTAAATGCGGCCCTCGTTGTCGGTCGGGCCGCCGGCGGCAAAAGGGATGATCGCCGTGATGGGTCTGGACGGATAGTTGTCGGCCGAGCCTTGCGCGGCCGCGGTCAGCGGCACAACCAGGGTCAGGGTCAATGAGCACAGCAGATTCCCGAGTCCGGACTTCAACATGGCACTCTCTCCTTTGAGGGGTGATGCTTCTTTAAGTTATGAGTACATTTCCTTCGTTATCGCTTGCCAAAAAATGTTATTTTTACCGAATTGATAATATCTAACCCGCGTCCAGCACCCGGCCGCCATCCACCAGCAGCGACACCCCGGTGATGAAGTTTGCCTCTTCGGAGGCGAGAAACAGCGCTGCGTTCGCCACATCCCAGGCCGTGCCCTGCCGGCCGCGCAGCGGCACCTTCGCATCGCGCTCGGCGGCCACCTGCTCGCGCGGCAGGTTCCAGGTGCGGGCTCGGGTATCCACCGCCATGGGCGTGTTCATCAGGCCGGGCAGGATGCAGTTCGCGCGCACGCCGTACTTCGCGTTCTGGATCGCCAGTTGCTGCGTGAAGGCAATGACCGCGGCCTTGGTGGTCTTGTAGCCCACATAGGGATAGTTCTCCACCGCCGCCGCTGACGAAATGTTGATGATGGCGCCCGAACCCTGCTTTCGCATGATGGGCACGGCATGCTTGCAGGCGAACACCATGCTGCGCAGGTTGATGCGGCAGATGTTGTCGAACGATTCTTCGGTGATCTCCAGCAGGTCGGCATCGCCACCGGCAAGGCTCACGCCGACATTGTTGTGCAGGATGTCAATCGCACCCCAGCGCGCATGCGCATCGGCAATCGCCGCCTTGAGCATCGCCTCCTTGGTGACATCGGCCTCGAAGGCGACGCACTCCAGGCCCTCCTTCCGGATGATGGCCGCGGTTTCCTCGGCTGACTCCAGGCTGCGGTCCACCGCCAGCACGCGCGCGCCTTCGCGCGCGAAACGCATCGCCGTGGCACGGCCGTTGCCGACGCCCTCACCGGGACTCTGTCCTGCGCCGATGACGACGGCGACCTTGCCCTCCAGACGCTGTGCCGCAGTGCGGCCGGGATCATGTTCCTTCGCTGCCATTGCTGCTCCTCCTGGGATTTTTCTGTTTTATTCGCTCCGGGGCAGAGTCTACCGAGTTTCCGCTTCGTGTTCTTTTTGCGGATTTTTCCCGCAATGCACCGCCCGGACCGGTGCTCATCCCATGGCTTCGGCATAATGCCGCAACAACGATGACAAAAAATCACACATTGAAGTTTCTCCTCGCGCTGCTGCACGACCTGCGCCCGGCGGCAGTCCCCGCCACCATACTCGTTGCGATATCGCTCGCACTGGCAGCAGGCTTCACCCTCCCGGCTTCATTGACCGGCCTGCGCACGCTGGCGCCCCTGACGCTGCTGCTCGCCTGCGCCGTCATGGCGATCTGGTTCAACCGTGGCCGCACCTTCATCGCCGCCCTGTCGCTGCTGGGCGCCTATGCCGGATACGGCTCCATGCTCGACACCGATCCCGCCAATGCCGGTGCGCGCGCCGTGCTGCTGGCCGTGGCCTTGCTCGCGCCATTCAATATCGGGCTTGCCGCGACCACGGCCGAACGCGGCGTGCTGCAACTGAAACACTACCGCTGGCTGCTGCTCATGGCCGCCGAAGTATCGCTGGTCCTCTGGCTGGCCGGCACCAGAGGCGAAGAGATTGCAGCCATGGCGTGGGCGCCACTGCTCGACACCTGGTTCTTCAAATCACCGCCCATGCCGGTTGCCGGGCGGCTGATGTTTGCCGCGGCACTGGCCGCCACGCTGATCCGAGCCTGGCCCAAGCCGCCGGCCACCCTGCCGCTGCCGCTGAATGCCGGCAATGTCGGTGCGCTGATTGCCTTTTTCATGGCCTGCGAATGGGCCGTCTCGCCCGGTGCATTCGGCGCCTTCATGGCCGCCGCCGGCGCCATCCTGCTGGTGGCGCTGTTGCAGGAGTCGCACCGCCTCGCCTTCAGCGACGAACTGACCGGCCTGCCGGGACGGCGCGCGCTGAATGAACGGCTAAGCGGTCTCGGATCGAAATACGCCCTGGCCATGATCGATGTCGATCATTTCAAGAAATTCAACGACACCCACGGCCACGACATCGGCGACCAGGTATTGAAGCTGGTGGCGGCACGCCTCGCCGATGGCGGCAGTGGCACTGCCTATCGTTATGGCGGCGAGGAATTCGCCGTGGTCTTTGCCGACAGCACGGCAGACGAGGCCCTGCCGCAACTCGAGGCCATGCGCGCCTCAGTCGAGGGCTATCGCATGGCGTTGCGCCGGCCGGACCGGCCGCGCAATCCGAAAGATGGCACGGTACTCCGGCATACCCAGCCACCGACACCAAGCGTGTCAGTGAGCCTGTCCGTCACAATCAGCGCAGGCGTGGCACAACCGGATAAGAAAAACACCACACCGGCCGCAGTGCTGAAGGCCGCCGACCAGGCGCTGTATCGCGCCAAGCAGGCGGGTCGGAACCGGGTGAGTGCCTGAGCCGATACATCCGGGCGAAAAAAAAAGGAAGGGCAAGCCCTTCCTTTTTCATTCCGGCAAAAACCGCCTACATCACTACGCCGTCCTTCTTCAGCTGCGCGACCTGCTGCGCCGAGTAGCCAAGGTCAGACATGATTTCATCGGTATGCTGGCCGCCGTCTGGCGTCGCGCTGCGGATCTTCTTTTCCACGCCGAAGAAATTGATCGGCGAGCCGACCAGTTCAATCGTGCCCAGGCGCGGATGCACCACCGGCGATGCCATGCCCAGATGCTTGACCTGCGGATCGGCAAACACCTGGTCAATGGTGTAGATCGGACCGCAGGGAATGCCGGCCTCCTCGAACGCCTGCATCCAGTGTTCGGTCGGCTTGGTCTTGGTGATCGCCATGATGCTGTCGTTGATTTTCTTGCGATCGTTCTGACGGCCGCCCTGCGTCGCCCAATCTTCCTTTTCCTTCCATTCCGGATGGCCCAGCACTTCGCAGCTGCGCATCCACAGGCGCGTGGAACTGCCCGCCAAGTTGAAAAAGCCGTCACTGGAGGGAAACACGCCGGTCGGAATGCCGGTCGGGTGGTGATTGCCGGCCTGGCCGGGGACTTCCTTGTTCATCAACCAGCGTGTGGCCTGGAAGTCGAGCATGAAAATCAGCGACTCGAGCAGGCTGGTGTGCACCCAGCGTCCTTCACCGGTGCGTTCGCGATCGAACAGCGCCATCATCACGCCCATCGCCAGCAGGTTGCCCGCGGTCATATCGCCCACGGCAATGCCCACGCGCATCGGACCCTCTCCCGGCGCGCCGGTCACGGACATCAGCCCGGACATGCCCTGCGCGATCTGGTCCACGCCGCCGCGGGTGCTGTAGGGGCCAGTCTGGCCAAAGCCCGACAGGCTGCCGTACACGAGGCGCGGGTTGACCTTTTTCAGATCGTCCCAGGCCACCTTGAGCTTGTACTTGACGGTGGCGCGCATGTTTTCCATCACCACATCGGCCTGCGCGACCAGCCTCAGGAACGCGGCATGGCCTTCCGGTGACTTCAGGTTCAGGCGGATGGTGCGCTTGTTGCGGTGCAGGTTCTGGAAATCGAAATCATCGCGCTTGCCAGTCACGTCTTCGGCAGCGGCGTCCAGGGATTCCACCTTGATGACATCGGCGCCCCAGTCGGCGAGGTGACGGATGGCAGTGGGGCCCGCACGGGCCAGGCACAATTCAATGACTTTGACGCCGGTCAGCGGCAGACGGGATGAATCCATGACGCGCTCCTCTTGTTCCAACGAATGGGAAAATTGAATCCGGTTGTAAACCTGATTCCAGAACCGTTCACTCAATGCTGCTCGACCCACTGGCCGGTGCCTCGCGATGAATACCTGGCTATGCCGCGGAACCCGAAGGCCCGGACAGATCGCCGAGGCCCGGCTCTCTTGTACTGTGCGGGAATGCTATCACAGCAAGGACCCAGGGCGGCCGAATAGCGCAACAGGGTTTGCATATTCTCGCCGGACAATTGCGAATCTGCGGCAGCCATCACGCACGCGAAAAGAAAACCGGTGCCGAGGCGCGTACCGCCCAGTGAAATGTGGCCTTGCGGGTAGGCTGGTCGCCCGAAGAATGAGAAAATACGCCAAGCGCGCTCCAAGACGCCGCTGCAACAAAAAACGGAAGACACACCGCAGGCACGCGGATTCTGCGCAGCCTGGCGCAACATTCATCCCGGAATACGGAGCAGGAACGTGGAACAAAAAAAACTGTTTGACGGCATCAAGGTCCTTGCCATGGTGCGCCAGGTCGCCGCACCCTTCGCCAGCTACCAGCTGGCACTGCACGGCGCCGATGTCCTGAAGCTGGAAAACCCCAAGGAGCCCGACAGCATGCGCGCCGTGCTTGGCGCGCCGGGCAATCCGCTGGGCAAGAAGTTGATGAGCCACAGCTTCATGGCGCAGGGCTCGAACAAGCGCTCCATGACGCTGAACATCTCCACGCCCGAAGGCCAGGCGATTTTCAAGCGCCTCGCCAAGGACGCCGATGTGGTGATCGAGAACCTGGTCGCCGGTGCCATGGGCCGCTACGGCCTGAGCTACAACGATTTGAAGGAAATCAATCCACGCCTCGTCTACTGCTCGGTGACGGGCTACGGACAGAACGGCCCGAAACACAAGCGCGCCGCCATTGATGGCGCAGTGCAGGCCGCCGCCGGCCTGATGAGCCTCACCGGCACGCCCGAAACCGGCCCGCTGAAAGCCGGCCACCTGCTCGCCGACTACGCCACCGGCTATGCCGCGGCACTGGGCATTGTTTCCGCGCTGTATTACCGCGAACGCACCGGCCGCGGCCAGTACATCGACACCGCCATGCTGGACACTGCAATGACCATGGCGGGCGCCGACGTGTGCGAAGCGGCCACCACCGGCAACTACCGCCAGTTGCGCGGCAATGGCGACGGGCGCTACATCTCGGCCGTATTCAAGTGCAAGGAAGGCGCACTGTCGGTCTCGGCCACCACCGATTCGCGCCGGCAGCGTTTCTTCAAGGCGCTGGACCGCATGGACATCTACACCGACCCGCGCTTCAAGGACCCGGAGACGGTGATGCGCGAAAGCTATCCCCAGATGAAAGCCGAGGTAGAAAAAACCATGGCCACAAAAACCGCGATCGAGTGGGAAGAAATCGTCTCCGATGCCGGCGTGGCCGCCATGGCGGTGCGCGACCTGTATCAGGCCGTGGCCAATCCGCAGATCGTGCATCGCGGCCTGATGCACACCTTCCCGCATGACGACGAACTCGGCTTCAGCGTGGTGGTGCCCAAGGCGTCCTATCAGATGTCGGAGACCAAGGCGCACATCCACTCACCGCCCCCGCGCTTTGGCCAGCACACCGATCAGGTGCTTGGCGAAATGGGTTTCAGCAAGGATGAAATCGCGGACATGCACGCGCAGGGTATCGTTTAACCGGCATCGTCTAGGCTGCATTGAAGGCCGATCAATATGATCATTTTCAAATAATGATCTCTACCTCGAGAACTGTTTCAGCTTAATTGTGATCTGACAACATCCGCCGCGCTGCCGGCAGGCGGCGGATGTGCGGGACAGAACTCACGGCCGCCGGCCGCCGCACTCCTCTCCCCGGGACCGCCTTCGTGAAACGCTTCGGACCGCCGCGACCGCTGCACCTCGCGCTGCTGTTCATCCTGCTCAACCACATCCCTTTCACCGGGATGCGGCTAGCCATCTCGCTGTACGCCCTCCATCTGGGTGCCACCCCTGCCGTCGTGGGCGTCATCGTGGCGCTGTTCTCCGTGCTGCCCATGATCGGCTCGGTCCATCTCGGCCGGCTGATCGACCGCAAGGGCATGCGCCTGCCCCTGCTCGTCGCCGCCGGCGTGCTGGGCTTCGCAAACCTGCTCGCAGCACTGTGGCCCTCGGTGCATGCGCTGTTCGCCGTCACGGCACTGACCGGCGCCGCCTACATCACCATCCTCATCGCCGGCCAGCAACTGGTAGGCCGCTACGGCGGCGCAGCGGAACGCGTCGGCAATTACTCGACGCTCTCCACTATGTTTGCCGTGTCGCTCGCCGCGGTGCCGATGCTGTCCGGCCTGCTGCTGGACCACATCGGCTTTCGCGCAACCTTCCTCGGCATGGCAGTGCTGCCCCTCGTGTCGATGCTGCTGATCGCCTTCGACAAGCTGCCCATGCTGGGGCCGATGGAACATGCCAGCGCAACAGCCAGCGGCGAAGCGCGCACCGCCGATGCCTTGACGGCTTCGAAAACCGCGGGCGCCATGGAACTGATGCGCAATCCCGAGCTCTTCAGGCTGTACGGCTTCAGCATATTGTTCACGGTGTCATGGGACATGTTCCTGTTCCTCACGCCCATCCATGGCGCGCGGCTCGGGCTGTCGGCCTCGCAGATTGGCGTGGTGGTCGGCATGTTTTCGGTGGCCATGTTCCTGGTGCGCATGGCAGGCGGGCATGCCGCGCAGCAATTCACCGCGCGACAGTTGCTGCTGCTCTGCCTGTCAGGCGCGGGGCTGGGGTGCCTCGGTTTCGGTCTGGTGGAAAGCCTGCCGCTGCTGATCGGCTGCGCGTTCGCCATGGGCCTCGGCCAGGGCCTTGCCAATCCGACGCTGAACGCGCTGCTCTACGACGCCTCGCCGCCGGAGCGCGTGGGCGAGGCAATGGGACTGCGCACCTCGATCGGCAAGGCCTGCCAAGTTGCGTTGCCACTCGCTGCCGGATCAGCCAGCGCGCTGTTCGGCGTGGCGCCGGTGTTCTGGCTGATCGCCGCCGTTCAACTGGGCGCCGCCTGGATGGCGCGCGCGCAGTGGAAGGTCAAATGACGCGGGCCTGAACACTAGGCAGACTAGGAAGCGCCGCCGGGCACCACACCATCGACCCGGACGACGCCCTCAGCAATCAGGCGCTCCAGATCACCGGCCATGCCGATTTCGCCCAGGATGCCAGCCGCATCCGCACCCGGCTTGGGCGCAGGACAGCCCGGGACCATGGGCGTGCGCGACAGGCGCGGCGCCGGACCATTCGTGGTGATGAGGCCCTGGCCCTGGTGTTCACGCGTGATGCTCAGTCCCTGGCGGATGACCTGCGGGTCTTCCATCATTTCGGTGAACTGCTCGATGACGCGATGGGCACCGATGCCGGCCGCCGTGAGCAGCTCGACCCAGGCCTGGACCGTGCGCCCCTTGAAGCGCTCCTCAAGCGTCTGCTCCAGTGCCGCATCCATGCCTGCCCCGCCAAGATCGGCCAGCGCCGGGCAACCCGCCAGATCGCCAGGCCGCGCCGCCATGAACACCCAGCCATCCGCTGCCTGATACATGCGCGACAGCGGACCGCTGCCCTTGCAGTCAAGACCGCCGGGTTCGTTCCACACCCGGCCCTCGTATTCCTGCATGAACGCGGACTGCAGCATGGTCGCGGAGTAGATCAGCGCGCTGTGGATACGCTGTCCGAGGCCGGTGCGGCGGCGGTGCATCATTGCCATCGCAATGCCGTAGGCCGATGCAAAGCCGGTGGCATAGTCACTGGAGTTAAACGGGTTCTGCGCCGGCTCCGCCCCGCCATAGCGCATCTCCATGCCGGTGATGGCCTGGATCAGCACCTCGCGGCCGGGGCGTGTGGCGAAGTCACCGTTCTGGCCGAAGGCATTCACCGAGCAGTAGATGATGTCGGGCCGGCGCGCCCGCACCGCTTCGTAGCCGACGCCCAGCTTGTCGGCAACACCGGTGCGGAAATTCTCCAGCACCACATCGGCATCCTCCAGCAGCTTCCAGAAAATCTCCAGCCCTTCCTTCGCCTTCAGGTCGAGCAGGATGCTGCGCTTGGCGCGGTTGATGTCGTTGTGCCAGCTGATGGGATTGCGATGCGGGCTGTCGATCTTGATGACATCGGCGCCAAACTCCGCCAGCGCGCGGCCGCAACTGGGAATCGCCAGGATGATCCCCAGGTCGATCACCTTCACGCCCTGTAGCGCGCTGCGCAGCACCTCGGGGGCGGCCGGTGCGGCCGGCAGTGCGCGCTTTTCAGCCAGGATGTCGGCGCGATCGGCATCCAGCCGCGGTCGCGCTGCACGCACCACGCCAGGCGTCTCCGACAGGCGCGTGTAGATCCCGGGCCCGGAGAAACGGCCGAGCAGCGGATCATCGAAGTCCTCGATGATCTTTGACTCACGGGCGAGCGAATACTGCATCCACTCCGCAGTGGTCTTGCAGGTGCCGCCTTCGACCTCCTTCTGGGCACAGTAGTCCTCCCATTCGGCGGAGGTGCGCTCGAGGAAAATCGCCTCGAGCCGTTTGTTCAGGAATGCGGCACTGTGCTTTTCGTCTGGTTTCGACGGCAGGCCATGCTCCTTCAGCAGCGTGGCATCGGTGTCGCGGGGTACGTAGATGAACCAGCGCCCGTCCTTGCAGCGCATGTACTTCCAGCTCGTCATCGGATCAGCTTCAGGCTGGCCGTGCACCTTCAATGCCTTGCCGCTGAAGGCGCTGAACGTGGCGCCATGGAGCGGCACCTCGATGATCTGTCCCTGGCCCGAACGCGCCCGGGCATTGAGCGCAAAACCAATGCACACCGCCGACAGATAGGCGCCGTACACAGAGGAGAACGGAATGCAGTTGTAGATCGGGTGGTTGCGCCCTGTCATCTTGTGCGTGATATAGCAGCCGGTGGCCGCGCCCACGACGCCCTCCCATGCCCTGACGCCGGCGCGCGTGTCGTCAGCGGCAAAGCCCGGGATGGAACAGCACACCAGACGCGGATTGAGTTTCAGCAGATCGGCAGGATCAAGGCCGAGGCGCTTCATCACGCCGGGCCGGAAATTCTCCACCACCACATCGGCCGTGGCGACCAGGTCGCGCGCAATCTTCAGGTCGGCGGGATTCTTCAGATCGAGGGCGATGCTGCGCTTGCCGCGGTTCCAGGTGGCATTGGCCGCAGTATCTAAGCGAGGCCCAGCGGGCGGATCGATGCGGATCACGTCCGCACCGAAGTCGGCGAGCATCATGCCCACCATGGGACCGGCAATGTATTGCCCGAAATCAATAACACGCACACCATCCAAAGCAGCAACGCTCGCCATGTTTACCCGTTCAGTTGAAATGTTTTCCGAAAAATTTTCCGCCCGGCCGGCGGAGGTGCCCAGGAAATTCCTGATGAAGCCCGCTCATGCCATCGGAGATGGCTTCGCGCGGACGCACCGCTGTTGCGTCCGATTTTACGCCTGACCTTTGCTCACTCCTCGAGCTTCACGCCGGTTTCACGCACCAGCCTGCCCCAGCGCTCTGTCTCGGCAATGATGAGCTGCCTGAACTGCGCCGGTGTGGTGCCTGCGGGAAGGATGCCGTCTTTCTCCAGCGACTCGATCACCTCGGGTGACTTCACGCCGCGGACGAAATTATCGTTCAATTGGTTGACGATAGCCGCGGGCGTTCCGGCCGGGGCGAGAAAACCCAGCCAGCTCGAGTAGTTGTAACCCGGTATGCCCTGCTCGGCCACGGTGGGCAGGCCGGGCAGCAGCGCCGAGCGCTTGTCACTCATTACAGCCAGTGCGCGCGCCTTGCCGCTGCGGACCAGCGGCAGGCCCGAAATGAGGTTCGTTGAAACCGCGTCGAGCCGTTCGGCAATCAGGTCAAGCAGTTGCGGCGCCGCACCCTTGTAGTGAATGAAGGTCACCTTCGTGCCGGTGTCCTTTTCGATCCATGCGCCGGCCAGGTGTCCCACGCCGCCAATGCCGGTCGTGCCGTAATTCACCTTGCCCGGATTGGCCTTCGAATAGGCCAGGTATTCGGCGAAATTCTTCGCCGGAAAGGAAGGGCGCACGAGGAAGACGGAGATGCGCTGGCTGATCATGGTGATCGGCGCGAAGTCACGGATCACGTCATAGGGCAGGTTCTTGAAAAACGCCGGCGTCACGGTGAAACCCGCAGACTGCACCAGCAGCGTGTAGCCGTCCGGCGCGGCCTTGGCCACATAGCCGTTGCCGATGGATCCACCGGCACCGGGCTTGAAATCGATGATGAAGGGTTGCCCCATCAGCTCGGTCATTTTTTTCGTGTGCACCCGGGCCTCCAGGTCGATGGGCCCGCCCGGCGCAATCGGCGCAACCACGACCACGGGCCGCGACGGATAGGTGCCCTGGCCCAGGACCGGAGCGCAGAGCATGGCCAAAGCCATGCCCGAGGCAAACATCAATGATCGGGAACGACGCATCAAACTCCTCCTGCAGACGGGTCAGACAATGGGTTCCGAAGCGGGTTCCGAAGCGAGTCCCGATGCGGCACCGATGCGCCCCTTGCTGTGTTGTGGGGTGAAGGTAACCCGGAACGCCGACCCGGGTGAAATGCTATTTAATGATTGCGCCATCATTGGGCGTGATGAGGCGTGCATCGTGCATCATGCATGCTGCATGCGCTGCAGAAAGACGCAATCAGACAATGCATCGCTGTTTCAAACCGGCAATCTCCGCAGCGCCGAATCCGAGCTCAGCCAGAACTTCATCCGTGTCCGCCCCCAGGCGTGAGGGCATTTTCGCCGGGCCGAGGGTGTGACCGTTCCATTTGAATCCGGCGGTCGGCACAAACACAGTCTTGCCCGATACCGGATCGGTCATCTGCTGCTGCACGCCGCGCGCCGCGATGTGCGGATCATGCAAAATTTCTGGCAGCGTCCTCACCTTCACCGCCGGCACGCGTGCTTCGGACAGCACCGCTTCCCACTCGGCAGCACTGCGCGTCATTAGCCGTTCGGCCAGCGCTGCGCCAAACGCCTCGAAATGCTCAAGGCGCGAAGCCTTGCTGACAAAGCGCGGATCTGCGAGCAGATTGGGTTCGCCCAGCGCCTCGCACAGCCGCAGAACATGGTGGTCGCCATTGGCCGCCAGCGACAGAAATCCGTCTTGGGTCGGAAAGATATTGGCCGCCGGGCTGCCGCTGGCTGCCGTATTGCCATTGGCCTCGGGCGCCTTGCCAGTGTTGAGGTAGACGGAGGAGAACGACGCCATCGCCACCAGCGCTGCATCCAGCATGGCAATGTCAACGCGCTGCCCCTTGCCGGTACGGTCGCGCTCCTTCAATGCTGCCAGCAGCGCAAACGCGCCGTAGATGCCGGCCAGATAATCAAACAGCGGCGGCCCGATGCGGTTGGGCACGGTCTCGGCCGTGCCGGTGAGCATGGTGATGCCCGAGATCCCCTGGATCACATGGTCGTAGGCCGAGCGCTGGCTGTAGGGGCCGTCCTGACCGTAACCCGACAAGGAGAAATACACCATGCCCGGATTGATCGCGCGCATGGCCTCAAAGCCAATGCCCAGGCGATCGGCCACACCCGGGGTGTAGTTCTCCACCATGGCGTCGCAGCTGGCGACGATTTTTTTCACCAGCGCCAAGCCCTCCGGTTTTTTCATGTCGATCTGGATGGAGCGCTTGGAGCCGTTCTGCGACACGAACACCGCAGCCAGCCCCGGCACGCCCGGCAGGTCGGCCCCGCGGCGCGTGTTGTCGCCGATACCCGGGCGCTCCACCTTGATGACGTCCGCACCCAGCAGCGCCATCTGGTAGGTGCAGTACGGCCCGCTCAGCACCGAGGTGAAATCGACAATGCGCACGCCCTTCAGCGGCGCCGGGCGCTCCTGCGGTGCCCCGGTTTGTGTTTCTTCTTTTTGCTTCATGTTCATCAGTCCGCCGTCAGGTTGATTGCACGCACCAGTTTCCCGAGGCGTTCGTAATCGAATGCAATGAGCTTGCGAAATTCCGCCGGCGGCAGCCCGGACACTTCAATGTTGGCGGCCTGCAGCTTTTCAGTCACATCGGCCAGTTGCAGCACCACGGCGATTTCCTTGTAGAGCTTTTCCACCATCGCGGGCGGCACACCCGCCGGCGCCAGGATTCCCAGCCACGCCCGCACCGACACGAAGCCCGGAAGAAATTCGGAGATCGCGGGGACATTGGGCAGATCGGGTCTGCGTTCACGCGAAATGGACACAATGGGCTTCAGCTTGCCGGAAACCAGGAGCGGCACGGCACCGGTCGATTCAAGGCCCAGTTGTATGCGGCCGGACATGACCTCGCCGATGACTTGCGCAGCGCCCTTGTGCGGAATATGGGTGAGCGCCAGCCCGGTTTGCTGCTTCAGGGTCTCGAAGTTCAGGTGCGGCATGGTGCCGTTGCCCGAGGTGCCGTACATCAGGGCATTGGGATTGGCCTTGGTATAGGCAATCAGCTCCTGCAGGGTGTTGGCCTTCACCGACGGATGGACGTAGATGACCCCACCGGCCGTAGTGCCCACCAGAACGATGGGCGCAAAGTCGGTGAGCGGGGAATAGCCAAGGTTGGTATACAGATGCGGATTCACCGCCATGGCCGCCAGTGCCGAGAACAGCAGCGTGTAACCATCGGGCTCTGCCCTGGCGACAAGCTGTGCACCGATGCTGCCGCCCTGCCCCGGCCGGTTTTCAACCAGAACGGGTTGTTTCAGGCGCTCCCCGATTTTGGGCGTGATGATGCGCGCCAGCACATCTGTGATATTACCCGCCGCATAGCTCACCACCATGCGCACCGGTTTGGCCGGATAGACCTCGGCTGCTGTGGCCGGCAACGCATGCGACATTGCAAAGACGACTGCAACCGCAACAACCCGTTTGTGCTTGATGAACATTTGCATGCCGCCTCCTTGGTCACTCTTCCTTGATGTTCTTATCGCGTACCAGCCGGTCCCAGGTAGCGATCTCCGCCAGCATGCGCTTGCGGAACTCCGCCGGCGATGAGCCCACCGGTACCGAGCCCTGCGACTCCCAGCGCTTCATGGCCGCGGGCGATTTGATCGCCTTCACGATCTCGACGTTCAAACGCTCCACCACGGCAGCCGGCGTGCCGGCGGGCGCCAGCAGACCGA
>CAMCYY010000003.1 GCA_945885335.1 Bordetella parapertussis | reverse complement strand
CACCGAAGCCATCTCCTGGCAATTCGCCCTGCATCTGGTCCAGGCCGACTATGCCGGCGCACGCACCGCTTGCGAGCGCCTGGCGCCGAAGGCAACGCCGCTCGCATCGGCGGCCTGCTTCGCGGTCATCGACAGTATCAACGGCAAATCGAGGCAGGCTTATGCCGCACTGTCTGCTGCGCTGGAGAGAACCCCCCCACGCAATACCGAATACCAGCAATGGGTGTTGACGCGACTGGCTGAAATGGCACTGCGTTCGGGCGACAAGTTGCGCACCGAACGCCATTTCAAGGAAGCGATCGCCACCGGTCTGACTGACGGCTTCGTGCTCGCGGCCTATGCCGACCTGCTGCTTGACGAGAGTCGCCCTTCAGAGGTGATCACGCTGCTGCGCAACTGGGAAAGCTCTGATGTGCTGCTGCTGCGCCTGGCGCTGGCAGCCCACGTGCTGAAGTCACCGGATGCGGCGCGCTACATCCGCGCCCTTGATGACCGCTTTGCCGCTGCGGCACTGCGCGGCGACCGCCTGCATCTGCAGGAAGAGGCGCACCATCGGTTGATATTGCATAACGACCCGGCCAGGGCGGCCAGGCTGGCCATCGAAGGCTGGGCGGTGCAACGCGAGCCGCGCGATGCGCGCCTCCTGATGGAAGTGGCGCTGGCTGCAAAGGACCGTAGGGTGGCAGAGGCTGCTCTTGCATGGATGGACAGCACCGGCTACGAAGACCCACGTTATCGAGCGCTGGCCGAAGCCGTGCGAAAGATCGCAAAATGAAGAATATCCGGTTGATTTTCGGCACCCTGCTGCTGACGCTGTTGCTGCCGCCATCGCCGGCGTTGGCACACAAGCCCAGCGACAGTTACCTGAGCCTGAAGGTCGAAGCAAGACAAGTCACCGGCCAATGGGACATCGCGCTGCGCGACCTCGAGTACGCCATCGGCCTGGATGCTGACGGCAATGGCGAAATCACCTGGGGCGAACTCAGGGCGAAGCACGCTGACATCGCCTCCTATGCGCTGGCAAGACTGAAGGTTCAAACCGGCACAGAGGACTGCCCGTTGCGCGCCACCACACAGCTGGTCGATGACCACTCCGACGGCGCCTATGCCGTGCTCCGATTCGAAGGCGAATGTGTGCGCGCCGCGGATGCGCTGGATATCCGCTACAGCCTGTTCTTTGATTTCGACACCCAGCACAAGGGTCTGCTGAAACTTGACTCCGCCAGCGGGACGCTCACCGGTGTTTTTTCCGCCGACCGTGGCGAACAGAAATTCGAGCTGCGCACGCGCACCCTGCTCGAGCAGTTCATCGACTTCGGCCGTGAAGGCGTGTGGCACATCTGGATCGGCTTTGACCACATCCTGTTCCTGCTGTCACTGCTGCTGCCGGCGGTGCTGGTGGCATCGCGCCACGGACAGTGGCAGGCCTCGCCACGCTTCACCCCGGTGTTCTGGGATGTGCTGAAAGTGGTGACCTCGTTCACCGTGGCGCACTCCATCACCCTGTCACTGGCCGCGCTGGAAGTGATCTCGCTGCCCTCGCGCCTGGTCGAATCGACAATCGCCCTTTCGGTCGTGCTTGCCGCGTTGAACAATGTGCGCCCGGTGATCGCCGAGAAACGCTGGATGATGGCCTTCCTGTTCGGGCTGGTCCACGGCTTCGGCTTTGCCAGCGTGCTGGCTGACCTCGGCCTGCCGCGCGATGCGCTGCTGCTGGCGCTGGTGGGATTCAACCTCGGCGTCGAGGCCGGGCAGCTGGCCATCGTTGCGGCCTTCCTGCCGCTGGCCTACGCACTGCGCAGCACGAATTTCTACCGCCGCGGCATCATGACTGGCGGCTCACTGCTGATTGCGCTGATTGCGCTGGTCTGGATGCTGGAGCGCGTGTTCGGCCTGAGCATCCTGACTGGTCGCTAGGTGCTGCTCCCTTTTCAGGCATCCGGCCGGAAATGGCCCCACACCAGCGGCTCCTCATGACATGGTCATAATTCTTATGACATTAGCTTAACACATTGAAATATTGGTAAATACCCGGCACAAAGACTTGTTACCGAACGGCAAAATATGCGAATATTCTGCCACTGTAGGCCATGCGTAGTTTTACTTAATTCCGCGCGCAATCACACGTGCGCGCCCTTGCTAACAATATTGGGAGAGCACACTCATGAGAGAGTTGAAACCCGAAGAGTTATTTCAAGTCAGTGGCGGCGGCAAAAAACGGCGCGGCGGCAAAGGCAACCATGGCAGTGGTCACGGTAGTGGCCATGGCAGCAGCCAGGGCAGCAATCAATGCGGTGGTGGCGGCAGTGGCGGCGGCGGTACCGGCCCGTCATGCCCTGTTGGTGCCGTATTGGTCGGCCTTAACCCGGATGGCACACCGAATTGCATTTTCCCCTGACACGTTAGATGTCGATGCCGGCTACGTGCCGGCACTTCATCCTGCGAAAAAGCCGCCAACAGGCGGCTTTTTTTCATGCCCGCTATAGAATTCTTAATGCTCGCCAGCGCGCCCCCTCACAGACAGCCTCATCCTGCGCGGCAGCCGCTCAGCCTCCTGATGGTTGCCGCGCTATTCGCCGCAACGGCTCTGCCAATGCTGGCGCAGGCTGAACCAGAGGCAGGCATCCCGCTGCGCATGACCACCGAACTCGCCATCGCCGACACTCAGGTCTCACGCGCGCACCGCAGCCCCTCCACTGCCGTCGTCAGTCTGACGCAGATGGGGGAGATGGCGCTTGCGGCGCAGCCAGCCCTGATCGCAGCTGATGCACGCACACGCGCCGAAGAACAAAGACTTGAACAGGCACGCGGCGGATTGCGCCCCAGCCTGGGCGGTGTGCTCGGCTATCGCCGCGAGCTTGCCGACATCGGCGGTACCCTGCCCTTCAGCAGCACTTCCGGCGGGTTGCGCCTGTCGATTCCGCTGTATCGACCTCAAGCCGACGCCGGCATCGACCAGGCACAATTCCAGCAATCATCTTCACGCGAAGCAGAGGCCGAGGGCAGGCAGGACATCCTGCTCCGTACCATCGAGGCCTTCCTCGGATCAGCACAGGCGGACGAAGAGACCGACCTGCTCAACCAGGAGCGATCCGTCCTGCTGACACAGCGCACCTTGAACCAGCGCCGCATGGAAGGCGGCGTCGGCACCGTGGTCGAAGTCATGGAAACCTCATCCCGCAGCGAATCGCTGCTGTCGCAGATCGAGGGCGCCCAGGCGCTGTATCGCACACAACTGGCGGAACTGGGCCGGCTGGCCTGGACCAGCGTCGAGAAGGTCACCCGGGTCCGCAACAGCCTGCCCCCGCTGGTGATTCCGAATGACGTCATCAATGCCGTCACGCTCGCCTACGAAAAAAACCCCACGCTGGCGCGACTCACTGCCACGCTGGGCGCGACCAGGGCCGGCATCACCGTGCAACGCGCCGCACTGAACCCGACCGTGGACCTGGTCGGCAATGTGGATCGCTCACGATTGAGCGGTGGCCTTTCAGGCACCATCCCTTCGACGGGCATCGGTGTGCAACTCGCCATTCCGCTTTACACCGGCGGCGTGGGCGAGGCCCGCGTACGGGAAGCCAGCGCGCTCTCGGAGGCAGCCCAGGCACAGCTCGATGACGCAGGCCGGGTGCTGGAAACCGAATTGCGCAAGGCCTATCTCGCCCTGCAGCGCGCCATCGAGCAGTGGCGCATCCAGAACGGCGTGCTCGCCACCGCCAATGCCACACTGGCGGCGACGCGCAAGGCCTTCGATGCCGGCGCGCGCACGAACATCGACCTGCTCAATTCACAGCAGCTGAGTTTTTCGACGCAGCGCGAACTGCTGCGCGCACGCATCGCAGTGCTGGCGGCCCAGTCACGGATTGCCGCCCTGATCGGCGACCTGAGCCCCGCGTTCCTCGCCAGGATCGAACCCGCCTTCGAGACCGCTGCGTCAACAGCCACAATGCCACCACAGCGGAGCACGCCATGAGCGACCTGTTCCGCAAGCAGGCCATCGAAGCCAGGCAAAGCCGCTGGACCGGCGATGTCAGTTCCATACGCCCGGTGAAGGTCTGGGTGCCCGTGGCACTGATCAGCGTGATCGCCGTGGTCGCGCTCACCTTCCTGTTTTTCGGTTCATACACCCGCAAGGAAAGAGTAACCGGCGTAATCGCCCCCGCCGAGGGCATCATCCGGCTGCGTTCACCCGAAAGCGCAGTGATCTCGGCGATCCTGGTACGCGACGGGCAGGAGGTGCGCGCCGGAGAATTGCTGGTACAGCTCAGCCGCGAACGCGTCGGACAGGATGGCCCAACTGCAGCGCTGGTCGATCGCAGCCTCGGCCTGCAGGCCGACCAGATCCGGCTGCAGACGCGCGAACAGCAGGCGGCGGCCAGAGCAACCGCCGCGGGTCTGGCCGAGCGCATGCGCCGCGCGAATCGCGACCTGGTGCATATCGATGAAGAACTTCGCCTGCAACAGCAGCTCATCGCCGCCTCGGGGCGCGTCATTGCAAACCTCAAGCCGCTGGCCGACGAGCGCATCATTTCCGACCTGCAATACCAGCAGCAGCTCAACCAGCAGCTGGACCAGAGTGCACGACTGCAGTCGCTGATGCGCGCGCGCGAGGCCCTGCAGGCGGAGGCGCGCGGCGCGCAAACCGAACTCGATGCGCTCAAGGCACGGACCCAGGCCGACTCTGCGGGTGCGGAACGCACCCGCCTCGCGCTGGAACAGGACCGCCTGCAGCGCCGTTCGGACAGCGCCCTGCAGTTGCACGCGCCGGTGGACGGCACCGTCACCGCGCTACTCGGCTCAATCGGACAGCGCGTCGAACCGGCGACGCTGATTGCCGCCATCGTCCCCGCCAATGCCACCCTGCAGGCCGTACTGTATGTACCCAGCAGCGCCATGGCGCAGATCCGCCCGGGGCGCCGTGTCACGCTGCGCTACGACGCATTTCCCTTTGAAAAATTCGGACAGTACAGCGGCACCGTCACCAAGGTCTCGGAAGCCGATGTGGCGGCGACCGACCTGGACGCGCCGGCAGCGGCAGCCGCCAAGGACAGAAACATGTTCCGCATCCGGGTCAAACTGGACAGCGAACAGATCGAGGCCTACGGCTCCACCATCCGGCTGCGACCCGGCCTGACCCTGTCGGCCGACATCGAGCTGGACCGCCGCCGCCTGATCGAGTGGATGCTCGATCCGCTGTATGCCCTGGCACGCAAGCTTTGAAGGCAATCTCATGAGCGCGAATTTCTTCTCCCTCTGGTCGCGGCGTGAACCGCCGATCCTCCTGCAGACCGAGGAAGCAGAATGCGGCCTGGCCTGCCTTGCCATGTGCGCCAGCGCGGCCGGCTACGAAACCGATGTACTCATGTTGCGGCGCCGCCATCCGGTGTCCATGAAAGGCACCACGCTGGCCCGCCTGGTGGAAATCGCCGACGACCTCAAGTTCAACGCCCGCGCCGTGCGCCTCGAGGTCGATGAACTGCCGCAGTTGAAAACCCCCTGCATCCTGCACTGGGACCTGAACCACTTTGTGGTCATGGTGGGCATGCACCGCGGCCGGCTGATCGTGAACGAC
Source organism: Bordetella parapertussis (assembly GCA_945885335.1). Lineage (GTDB taxonomy): Bacteria > Pseudomonadota > Gammaproteobacteria > Burkholderiales > SG8-39 > CAIYPG01. The sequence goes on along the minus strand of CAMCYY010000003.1, from coordinate 30,963 downwards.
CCCGAGCTGGGCCGCCGCGAGTACGGCATGGAGGAAGTCGGCCAGCATTTTTCCGGCGTTGCCCTAGAACTGACCCCACGCGACGACTTCAAACCCGAGGTCGCGAAAACGCAACTCAACCTGCGCATGTTCCTGACCGGCGACCGCGACCTGCTGGGCGCATTCGCACAGGTGCTGCTGCTGTCGCTGGCACTGGAGGGACTGGGAATATTCCTGCCGCTGATCAACCAGTGGATCATTGACGAGGTCGTGGTCACCGCCGATGTCAATCTGCTGGTCGTTGTCGTGGTCGCGCTGTTCCTGATTTCGGTCACGCGCACTGCCACACGCATGCTGCGCGGCTGGGTGCTGCTGGCGGCCACCGTGTCGTGGAACCTGCGCTCCAGTTCGAGCGTGTTCCAGCATCTGGTGCGCCTGCCCGTGTCGTTTTTCGAAAAACGCCATGTCGGCGATGTCATTTCGCGCTTCCGGTCAGTGGACGAGATACAGAGCACGATCAGCACGCATTTCATCGAGACCGTGCTGGACGCCCTAATGGCCTCCATCGCCCTCACCGTGATGTTCTTCTACAGCCCCAAACTGACCGGCGTGGTACTGCTGGCGGCACTGGGCTACGTGCTGGTGCGCTTCATGATGTTCGGACGCTACCGTGCCGCCACCGAAGAGCGCATCGTCCGTTCCGCATCGCGCGACTCCTTCCTGTTCGAAACCCTGCGCGGCATTCCAGCCATCAAGTTTTTCTCGCAGATGGGCTGGCAGGTGGCCGGCTGGATGAACCGCCAGATCGGCGTCTACAACGCCACCGTCGCGATCCGCAAGCTGGATCTGATCTACCAGAGTGCCAACGGCCTGGTCAGCGCGCTGGAAGTCTCGCTGATCCTGTTCCTGATGGTCGGCATGATCCTCGATAAGACCTTCACCGTCGGCATGATGGTGGCCTTCCTCGCCTACAAGGACCAGTTCCTGATGCGCATCATGGCGCTGGCCGACCGCCTCATGAGCTTCAGGCTGCTCCGGCTGCAGGGCGAGCGCCTCGCCGACATCGTGCTCACCGAACCGGAAATCGAAAGCCTGCCGGCCGACCGGTTGCGCGTCGACCGCGACGGACCGCTGGAGATCGAACTGCGCAACGTGAGCTTCCGCTACGCCCCCGGTGAGGACGCGGTGCTGAAGAACATCAACCTGAAACTGACGCCGCAGGATTCGGTCGCCATCGTCGGCCCGTCTGGTTGCGGCAAATCGACACTGATCAAGATCGTCGCAGGCATGCTGGTGCCTGACGAGGGTGAGGTGCTGCTGAACGGCATGCCGACCTCGAAACTGGGCCTCGCCACCTACCGCTCCATGTTGGGCATGGTGATGCAGGAGGACTTCCTGTTCTCCGGATCGATCTTCGACAACATCTGCATGTTCGATGGCACGCCGGACGAGGACCGCGTGATCGAGGCGGCGAAGGTCGCACAGGTGCACGAAGCCATTGCCATGATGCCCATGGGCTACCAGTCACTGGTGGGCGGCATGGGAACGAACCTCTCCGGCGGCCAGCGCCAGCGCATCCTGCTGGCGCGTGCGCTGTACAAGCAGCCGCGCTTCCTGCTGCTCGACGAATACACCAGCATGCTCGACTACGAAACCGAGATAAAAGTGCAGAAGGCGCTGGGGGAATTGCCGATCGGCCGACTGGTGATCACGCATCGCCGGCGCAACCTGCTGCCGCAGGACCGCATCTACGTGGTCTGGGAAGGCGGCATCATGCCGGGCGAGGAATTCGACGCGATGTTCACCGCGCTCGGCCATCCACCGCGGCACGACGACTAGGCAGTCAAGCAGGAAGCCTGCCGCCATCAAGACGGCGAGAACATTATTATCAGTTCAGAAAAAATAACGCGATTGGAAGAGTATTTTCGACTGAATAATAATCACGCGAATCAATACTGACCAGCCGCTGGCCGCACACAATCCACAAAATAGCTCGACCCATTTTCACTTTCCACATCCACCAGGCCGTGGATGTCGGTCTCGAAGCCGGGGAACTTGCGGTTGAATTCGCGCGCGAACTGCAGGTAGCGCACGATGGTCGCGTTGAAGCGCTCGCCCGGAATCAGCAGCGGAATGCCCGGCGGATACGGCGTGAGCAGCACGCTGGTGACACGGCCCTCCAACTTGTCGATTTCGACGCGGTCGATCTCGCCATGCGCCAATGCGGCAAACGCATCCGAGGGTTTCATCGCCGGTTGCATGTCCGAGGTGTACATCTCGGTGGTCAACTTTGCCACGTCATTCGCCCTGTACATGCCGTGGATCTGGTCGCACAGGTCACGTAGGCCATACTTCTCGTAGCGCGGATACTTCTGGCAGAACCCGGTCAGCCCCTTGATCACCGGCTGGTTCTTGTCGTAATCGTCCTTGAACTGCTGCAGCGCCGTCACCAGCGTGTTCCAGCGGCCCTTCGTGATGCCGATGGTGAACATGATGAAGAACGAATACAGTCCGGTCTTCTCGACAATGACGCCATGCTCGGCGAGGTACTTCGTGACAATGGCCGCCGGAATTCCGGTCTTGGCAAACTTGCCCGACACATCCAGGCCGGGCGTGATCACCGTAGCCTTGATCGGATCGAGCATGTTGAAGCCGCTCACGAGATTGCCGAAGCCGTGCCACTTGTCGTTCGCCTTCAGCACCCATTCCTCGCGCGAGCCGATACCTTCCTGGGTGACGTTCTTCTCCGGCCCCCACACCTTGAACCACCAGTCCTTGCCCCACTCGTCATCCACTTTCTTCATGGCGCGACGAAAATCCAGCGCTTCCAGAATGGACTCCTCCACCAGCGCAGTGCCACCGGGCGGCTCCATCATCGCCGCCGCCACATCGCATGAAGCGATGATGGCGTACTGCGGCGAAGTAGAGGTGTGCATCAGGTAGGCCTCGTTGAAGCGCGTGCGGTCGAGTTTTTTGTTCTGCGATTCCTGCACCAGTATCTGCGAAGCCTGCGAGATGCCGGCCAGCAGCTTGTGCGTGGAGTGCGTGGCAAACACCATAGCGTCCTTGCTGCGCGGCCGGTTCTTGCCGATGGCGTGCATGTCCTTGTAGAACGGATGGAAGGTCGCGTGCGGCAGCCAGGCCTCGTCAAAGTGCAGCGTGTCGATGGTCGAATTGAGCGTGTCCTTGAGCATTTCCACGTTGTAGAGCACGCCGTCGTAGGTGCTCTGCGTGATGGTCAGGATGCGCGGCTTCTTGCGTTTGGCGGCGCGGGCAAAGGGATTCGCCTCGATTTTCTTCGCAATGCTCTCCGGGCTGAACTCCTCCAGCGGAATCGGCCCGATGATGCCCAGGTGATTGCGCTTCGGGGTGAGGAAAACCGGAATCGCGCCAGTCATGGTGATCGCATGCAGGATGGACTTGTGGCAGTTGCGGTCCACCACAACGATGTCATCCGGCGCCACATTCGCATGCCACACCATCTTGTTAGAGGTCGAAGTGCCGTTCGTGACGAAAAAACAATGGTCGGCGCCGAAGATACGCGCGGCATTGCGCTCGGAGGCCGCCACCGGGCCGGTGTGGTCGAGCAACTGGCCGAGTTCATCCACCGCGTTGCACACGTCGGCGCGCAGCATGTTCTCGCCGAAGAACTGGTGGAACATCTGCCCCACCGGGCTTTTCAGGAAGGCCACGCCACCGGAATGTCCGGGGCAATGCCATGAGTAGGAGCCATCCTGGGCGTAATCCACCAGTGCACGGAAAAAGGGTGGCGCTAGCCCGCCGAGATAGGCCCGCGCCTCGCGGATAATGTGGCGGGCAACGAACTCCGGCGTGTCCTCGAACATGTGGATGAAGCCATGCAGTTCGCGCAGAATGTCATTCGGCAGGTGGCGCGAGGTGCGCGTCTCGCCGTAGATGTAGATCGGGATGTCCGCATTCTTGAAGCGGATTTCCTCGATGAATTTTCTGAGGTTCAGCACGGCCGGGTCCAGTTCCGGGCCCGGGGTGAATTCCTCATCGTCGATGGACAGGATGAAGGCCGAGGCGCGGCTTTGCTGCTGGGCAAACTGCGACAGGTCGCCGTAGCTGGTCACGCCCTGGATTTCCATGCCCTCGTCCTCGATGGCCTTGGCCAGCGCGCGTATGCCTGATCCGCTGGTGTTCTCCGTGCGGAAGTCCTCGTCGATGATGACGATGGGAAAGCGGAATTTCATGCGGTTCTCCGGAAAGCGGACATGGAATGAGGGGAGGAGGTACGCCGTCTGGCGGAACGGACAGGCCGCGCGACGCGCAAGGGGATGCAGGCGCTAGATCAGACGGGCGGCAGGCAGACAAGCCTGCGCCGGAACACTAAAGGAATTGCAGAGTGGCGCAAAGCGCCGAGGCGGGGTCGCGGTTTCACTGAAGCGGATGCGCGCCGAGACGTACATGGGCGGAACGTGCAGCCGACCGGGTCGAGGTCAATGCTGTGGCGAGAGGGGAATTGAGCACGTCGTTTGCCAGTCCGGGTTCGATTCCGGCGGGATTATACGCCGCGACCTTTGAGGGTCAAGCGGTTTCAGCCCGGGCAGCATCTTGGTCCGGTTTGCAGACAAACCAGCGCCGAAAAGGCACCAACATCCAGACCGCCTCAACCACGCCAAAGGGCCAGGCGCCCTGCAGGAAACCTTAGATTGAGCCCAGCCCGCAGGATGCCGCAAAGCCAAGGATGAACCACCGGCTTCTCTGTTCGAACGCATAGCAGATCATCATGGCTGAAACAGCGCACAATCCGAACAAGGTCAAGGTGTCCATCCCTATTCCATCTCCACCGCAGCGCGCACATCCACCCCGAGCCGCGGGGCGTTGACCTCCTGGAACACCACCTGGGCGGCACCCCGGCCGCCGCGCTCGAAGGCATTGCAGAAGCGGACCGCCTCCGGATACGGATAGAAGTCGTCAAATATGCCGGCCCGGATGTTCGTCTGCGCCTGCTGCCAGAACGCCGGGGCGAGCAAGTCGGCGTGGTAGCGCATGAACACCTCGCGGGTCTGCGGCGAGGACAGCAGGAAGGTGCCGAACTCCTCGGGAAACACATCGTTACGCGCCAGCACCCTTCATCGTCTCTGTGCTCTCATTGATGCACAACATCAGCAAGCGCGCAGAAATCATTTCTAATTGGCGTTCGGCGGCGGCAAACATGTTCGCCGCGACTCCGCCTCACTCGGAGGGGAGAAGAGAGCGGATTTCTTCCCTTTCTGCCAGGAAGAAGGATCGAGGGTGAGGGAGGATTGAGGATACGTTCAGATCGACTTGAACTGCTTGCCCAGCTTCAGGCTCTGTCCCTGATAGTTCGAACTGATGTCCATGCCATACAGCATGTCCGGCTTGGCGGCCATGCGCTCATAACGCAACGAGCCCACGATCTGCCCATGCTCAAGCAGGAAGGGCACTTCGTGGGAGCGGACTTCAAGAACGCCTCTGCTGCCGCCTGCCTTGCCCGTTTTTCCGTTCCAGCCAAAGCCGGGGTCGAAGAAGCCCGCGTAGTGAACGCGGAATTCGCCGGCGCGGGTGTCGTAGGGCAGCATTTCGGCGGCGTACTCGGGCGGCACTGCGATCGCTTCCTTGGTCATGAGGATGTAGAACTCGTCCGGGTCAAGGATCAGCGAAGCGTTTTTGTGAAAATGAATCGGCTCCCAGAAATCGCGCGGGTCGTAGTCGCGCCGTTTCAGGTCAATGCGCGGGGCGTGCTTCTTTGCGCGATAGCCGATCAGGCTGTTTTCGGTGCCTGCGCCTTTCAGGTCCACCGTGAACGGCAGGTATCCCGTCTTGAACCCCGCCCGGTGTTCCTGGGTGGAGAGATCAACCACCTGCCCCCCCTCCAGCAGCTGCTTCCAGTCCGCGATTGAAATGGGCTTGGGCTCAACCCCGGTGGTGCGCCGGAAGCGAAGCTGATTGAGCCGGTCTCCGGTCCTCACCACCACGCTGAAACTGCGCGGCGCGATCTCGATGTACAGCTCGCCCTCGTAACCTTCCTCGACCTGGTCAAAAATGGAAGCGCCATCGGCAATCAGGCGCGTCAATATGTCCAGCCGTCCGGTTGAACTCTTGGGATTCGCAAAGGCCGCCACTTCGCTTTTGAGCTTGATGGACTCGATCAGGGGCACCACATAGATGCGCCCCTTCTCCAGCATGCCGCCATTGCGAAGATCGACCTTGAAATCTTCGAACTGCTCATCCAGTTGCTTCAACTTGTCCAGAACCCTGACACCCTTGCCCGGCAAAAAACTCGTATCGACGGGATAGGCGAAATCACCCAGTCGCAGGTCAATGCTGGCAGGCTGTATCTGGTCGTCCGTCACCGCATGCAACAACGCCCGAATCCCGTTGTTGTTCAGCATCTCCCTGATCTTCTGGCTGGGCAGGATTCCGGTGTAGTCGCTGCTTCGCGTTGCTACGATTGCGCCGGGAAGGCTCGCTGGGGAATCCATGGACGGGGCCTTGCTCATCTCAGGTGTTCTTCTGGATGACGATGCTCGGAAACTTCGACGACAGGTTCTTCTGCAGATCGGCGATTTTCACCGCAGCCCGCCGCGCAATCGCGCGGTAGATGTCGGCGACACGACCGTCAGGATCGGCCACCACGGTGGGCTTGCCCGAGTCGGTCTGCTCGCGGATATGAATATCCAGCGGCAGGTTGCCCAGCACCTCGGCGCCGTAATCCTTCGCCATGCGTGCCGCGCCGCCGGCGCCGAAGATGTGTTCCTCATGGCCGCAGTTCGTGCAGATGTGCGTGCTCATGTTCTCGACAATGCCAAGGATGGGCACGCCCACCTTCTCGAACATCTTGAGGCCCTTGCGCGCATCGATCAGCGCAATGTCCTGCGGCGTCGTGACGATGATGGCGCCTGTGACCGGCACCTTCTGCGCCAGCGTGAGCTGGATGTCGCCGGTGCCGGGCGGCATGTCCACGATCAGGTAATCCAGGTCATTCCAGCCGGTCTCGCGCAGCAGTTGCTCCAGATAGCCTGTCGCAATCGGTGCGCGCCACACCACCGGATTGTCGGCCTCGACAAAAAAACCGATGGAGTTCAGCTGCACGCCGTAGGCCTCCTTGGGCACGACCTTGTTGCCCACCACTTCGGGCTTGCCGGAGAGGCCCAGCATCATGGGCTGGGACGGGCCGTAGATGTCGGCATCCAGGATGCCGACGCGGGCGCCTTCGGCCACCAGTGCCAGCGCAATGTTCACTGCGGTGGTGGACTTGCCCACGCCGCCCTTGCCCGAAGCAACGGCAATGATGTTCTTCACGCCGGGCACGGGCTTCACGCCGCCGGGGGCGCCATGCGGTGCGATTTTACTGACGACTTCGGCCTTCACTGAACTCACGCCGGGCAATGCAGAAAGCGCCGCCTCGACGCGCTGGCGCATGGGTTCGAGCTGGGTTTTTGCCGGATAACCCAGTTCAACCTGCAACGAAACCACACCGCCGTCCACATGGATATTGCGCGCGGACTTGCTAGTGAGCAAATCCTTGCCGGTATTGGCATCAACGACCTGCGTGAGCGCCGCCTGAACCTGCTCGATTGTGACCGACATGAAGACTCCGGGAAAGCATTTGCGGGAATGTCGGATTCTACAACGCGACGTCCATCCACTCCCATTTACGCGTTAAAATCACGGACTTATGAGCATATCTTCACCCGCCCCAAACACGCCGCGCCGGCTGTTCGTCACCACGGCCCTGCCCTACGCCAACGGCCCCTTCCACATCGGCCACATCATGGAATACATCCAGGCCGACATCTGGGTGAGGTTCCAGCGCATGCAGGGCAATGAGGTGCACTTTGTCGGCGCCGACGATGCGCACGGCGCACCCATCATGCTGGCTGCCGAAAAGGCCGGCAAGAAGCCCGAGGATTTTGTCGCCGCGATCGCCGCCGGCCGCAAGCAGTATCTGGACGGCTTTCACATCGAATTCGACAACTGGCACTCCACGCATTCGCCCGAGAACGTCGAGCTGTCGCAATCGATCTACAAGCGCCTGAAAGATGCGGGCCTGATCTACGCCAAGCCGGTCGAGCAGTTCTACGATCCGGTGAAGGGCATGTTCCTCGCCGACCGCTACATCAAGGGCGAGTGCCCGAACTGCCACGCCAAGGACCAGTACGGCGATGCCTGCGAGGTATGCAGCTCGGTGTATTCACCGACCGAGCTGATCAATCCCTATTCCGCGCTGTCCGGTGCCAAGCCGGAACTGAAGTCATCGGACCATTTTTTCTTCAAACTGTCCGATCCGAAGTGCACCGCTTTCCTGAAACAGTGGATGGCGAACGACCGGCTGCAGCCCCAGGTCGCCAACAAGGCCAAGGAGTGGCTGGAAGGCGAAGGCGACAAGGCGCTCGGTGACTGGGACATTTCGCGTGATGCGCCCTACTTCGGCATCGAGATTCCCGATGCGCCGGGCAAGTACTTCTACGTCTGGCTGGATGCGCCGGTGGGCTATCTCGCCAGTTTCAAGAACTACTGCGCAAAGAAAGGCATCGACTTCGAGGCCTTCCTCGCTGATCCGGCGACCGAGCAGATTCACTTCATCGGCAAGGACATCATTTATTTCCATACGCTGTTCTGGCCGGCGATGCTGCACTTCGCAGGGCGCAAGGAACCGAACAACGTCCATGTGCACGGCTTCATCACTGTGTCCGGCGAGAAGATGTCCAAGAGTCGCGGCACCGGGATTGATCCGCTTAAGTATCTGGGCCTCGGCATGAATCCGGAATGGCTGCGCTATTACATCGCCGCCAAGCTCAATGCGAACGTCGAGGACGTGGACTTCAATCCGGATGATTTCGTGGCGCGGGTGAATAGCGACCTGGTGGGGAAGTACGTCAACATCGCGAGCCGGTGTGCGGGATTCATTGCCAAGCGCTTTGATGGCAAGCTCAAGGAAATGGAAAGCGGCAACGTCTTCATTTCAAGGATTCAGGGTGAGGCTGCCACGATTTCGGCTCTGTACGATCAACGTGAGTACGGTAAGGCCCTGCGCGCCATCATGCAGCTTGCCGATGAGGCCAACGTCTTTGTTGACTCAAACAAGCCCTGGGAAGTTGCGAAGAGCAATGATCCGAATGCAGAAGCAAACCTGCACCGTATCTGCACGGAGGCACTGCAGATATTTCGTTTGCTGACGTTATATCTGAAACCGACGCTTCCAAAACTTGCTGCAGATGTTGAGGCGTTCCTCAATATCGCACCGCTCGAATGGAACGATGCAGGCCATCTGATGCCTGACGGGCATCGTATTAACGCCTATGCCCACCTCATGACCCGCGTAGACCCCAAACAACTCGACGCGCTGTTCGACCTTCCCGCAGCCGCACCGCCGGAGAAAGAGAAAAAGAAAGTGAACGACCAAGTCAAAGCGCCCCCTACCCAGCCCTCCCCCGCTGGCGCAGGAGAGGGAGTCATCTCCATTGATGACTTCATGAAGATCGATCTGCGTATCGCGAAAATCGTCAAAGCCGAGCACGTCGAAGGCGCAGACAAACTGCTGCGACTCACGCTGGACGTGGGCGACCTGGGCACACGCCAGGTGTTTGCCGGCATCAAGTCGGCCTACGACCCGGCCACGCTGGAAGGCCGCCTGACCGTGATGGTCGCGAACCTCGCACCGCGCAAGATGAAGTTCGGCATGTCCGAGGGCATGGTCCTCGCGGCGAGCGGAACAGAACCGGGCCTCTACATTCTCTCCCCCGACGCCGGCGCCCAGCCGGGCATGAAGGTGAAGTGACACCGCAGCACATCAGCGGGGACCACTGGCAGCGGCCCAGCCCGCTGTGGCGCCGGCGCCAGTTCATCGAGCGCCTGCATCATTCAGGTCCTCCCTCCGTTGTTCGAAATACGAAAGTGCCAATTCGTCATCGAACAATGGAGCCCTCATGTCTTTCATCAAGTTCAGTTTCCGCCCACGCCTTCTCGACTCGCTGAAGGGCTATAACGGGGAGCAGTTCACCGCCGACCTCGGCGCCGGCCTCACGGTCGGCCTGGTCGCGCTGCCGCTGGCCATGGCCTTCGCCATCGCCAGCGGACTCAAGCCCGAGGCGGGCCTGTTCACTGCCGTCATTGCCGGCTTCATCATCTCGGCGCTGGGCGGCTCGAAAGTCCAGATCGGCGGCCCGGCCGGCGCCTTCATCGTCATCGTCTACGGCATCGTGCAGACGCATGGACTGGCAAACCTGTTCATCGCCACCATGATGGCCGGAGTGCTGCTGTTCGTGATGGGCCTGACCGGCATCGGCTCGTTGATCCGCTTCATCCCCATCGCCATCGTGATCGGGTTCACAAACGGCATCGCGGTGCTGATCGCGCTGTCGCAGGTCAAGGACTTCCTCGGGCTGGACATCCCGAAAGTGCCCGCCGAATTCTTCGCGCAACTGGACGTGCTGTGGCGCTACGCCGGCACGGCAGACTTCCCGACCATCGCACTATCCTTCAGTGCGCTGGGGCTGATCATCCTCTGGCCGCGCATCGCCGCGATGCTGGGCCGGCGCGCCGGCACGGTGGTCGCTGACGCCCCGGAGAGCAGTATCGCCGTTGCCGCCATCGTCGGCCGCGCCCGCCTGTTCAGCCGCCTGCCCGGTACCGTGGTGGCGCTGGTGCTGGCCACGCTCACCGCCTGGCTGCTGGAACTGCCGGTGGAGACCATCGGCTCGCGTTTCGGCGGCATACCGCAGACGCTGCCCGCCTTCGCGCTGCCCGAATTCAACTGGCAGACCGCACGCAACCTGTTTGGCCCCACCGTGACGATTGCTTTGCTGGGCGCCATCGAGTCGCTGCTGTGCGCGCGCGTGGCCGATGCAGCCATCGGCGATCGCCACAACCCGAACCAGGAACTCATGGCCCAGGGCATCGCGAATTTTGTCGTGCCCCTGTTCGGCGGCATGCCCGCCACCGGCACGATTGCGCGCACCACCACGAACATCCGCGCCGGGGCGCGCTCGCCGATTGCCGGCATCGTGCATGCACTGGTGCTGCTGGCCATCCTGCTCGTCGCCGCTCCGCTGGCCGAATACATTCCGCTGGCGGCGCTGGCGGCAGTGCTGATGTTCGTGGCCTGGAACATGGGCGAGTGGCGCGAGTTCGCGCGCCTCAGGCAATTCTCGCTGGTGTACCGAACCGTGATGCTGTCCACCTTCCTGCTCACCGTCATCATCGATCTCTCGGTGGCGGTGGAAGTCGGTCTGGTGCTGGCCAGCCTGTTTTTCATCTATCGCGTATCCGAGATCACCCGCGTCGAGCCCATTACCCTCCCCGAGGGCATGGACACGCCGGCCGGGCGCATCATGGCCTACAAGCTGTTCGGCTCCCTCTTCTTCGGTGCGGTGGGCAAGATCGAGGCGCTGCTGGATGAAAAGCGCAAGCGTGTTGCCGTGGTCATCCTGGAAATGCACCAGGTGATCAATCTTGACTCCACCGGTCTCGATGCCATCGAGGCCCTGCATCGCACACTCGGCGAGGAAGGCTCGCAGCTCGTGCTCGCCGGCCTCACCGCACAGCCACTGTCCATCATCCACCGCTCCGGGTTCATCCACGACATCGGCGAAGCGAACCTGGTTCTGGACATGAGCGAGGCCCTGATCCGGGCGCGGGCGCTCGCCGCCGCCTCTTCCCCCACCGAAACCGCCGCAGCATCCAGTGCAACGCCCAACACAACATCGGCGACCTGATATCCTTTGGCTCCCCGATTCCACATCAGCGACAAATTCCGATGGATTTCCTGCCCCTGTTGCCCGTGCGCCTGATTGCCTGGCTCTTCACCATCGCCGGGCTGGCCGCGGTGGCACTCGGTGCCCTGACACTCAATCTGCTCAAGAAGGCCGACAAACTGCCTTCGAGCAAGGTGGACTACAGCATCTGGAACGACATCATGCTGCTCGGCGTGTGGTCAATCAGCTTCATCGCCGGCCTGGGCCTGTTGAACCACAAGCCCTGGGCGCCGGGGCTGCTAGAGTATTTCTGCTGGGTGCTCGGCATGCTCACACTGCTGTCGGCGGCAACGCGCATCAAGATCATGAAGGACAAGTTCGCCGCCGACCCGACCGCGCCCCCCTTCAACATGCGCGCCGCCGTCGTCGGTGCCGCATCGGCTGTCATCCCCCTTGTGCTGCTGTGCGCCATGACGATCAACACGCTGCATGACGAAGGCGTGCGCGAGGAATTGCGCGCCGCTTCCCAGGTCGCGAGCCAGTCCCGCGATTGAACCGAAAAAACATGGAACTGATTGCCGCATGGAACTAATACCCATACTGTCGATACGCATGCTCGCCTACATCTATCTCTTCGCCGGCGCAGCGGCGATCATCGTGGGCTACAAGATGGTCAAACTGCAGCAACCCGGACCGGATGCATTCGGAAAAACGCCGAAGTCCGTGCGCATGTCATGGAACGACATCCTGCTACTCAGCATCTGGGGCCTCGCTTTTTTTTCCGGCCTCGGCCTCCTGAACTACTCGCAGTGGGCCCCCGGCATGCTGGAATATTTCTGCTGGGTGCTGATCGGCCTGACGCTGGTATCGGCAGCACGGCGGGTGCTGTACATGCGCGACATCTATCTGCAGGCGCATCCGTCCGAGCCCTTCATGTGGGCACCGGCCGTGGCCGGCGCACTGCTGGCGATCACGCCCTACCTCGCGCTCAGCGCCGTAACACTCAACACCCTGCATGACGAGACCGCGATCAAGGAATTTCGCCAGGGCCGTCCGGCTGTCCCGCAAGACGGGGGCGACCAAGGCAGCCAGCCCCGCAACTGAATGGCTCGCCATCTCATCATGCGCGGCCGCGTGCAGGGCGTGGGCTACCGCGAAAGCATGCGCAGCGTGGCCGGACGCCTGGGCATCACCGGCTGGGTGAGGAATTGCATGGATGGCAGTGTCGAGGCGGTGATCGAGGGCACACCCGAGGCCGTCGAAGCCATGCTCACCTGGGCGCGCCACGGGCCGCCGGTGGCGCATGTCGATGAGTTTCTGGTGGATGAATGCCCCGACGAGGGGCTTGCGGAGTTCCAGCGCCGGCCCAGCGCATAGACGATCATTATTATCAGTTAGATAAATAACTCCGCAGCAATAAAGAAACAATGCAGCAATTGTTATCTAACTGATTTTAAAAACCCGTATCCGGCAACACCGTCAGCCGTAATTCACCTGCACGTTCTCCGGCTTCAGCCATTCGTTGAGCGAAGTCATCAGCGCATCGTCGAGCTTCACGCGCCAGTCATCACCAAGGCGCAGTTCCACCTTCGCATCGCCATTGCTGTACTGGATTTCCACCGGGCAGGCGCCGTTGCGATGCGGTTCGAGCAGTTTCTTCAGCCGCCCTACCGCACCCGCACCGGCCTGCGAAGCGTTGCCGTTCATCGACAGGCGCATGCTGCGTGCAAAACGGTTGCGTGCCGAGGGCAGGTCATAGACGCGCTCGGCGGTGACGCGGGTGATCAGGTTACCGTCGCCCTCCTCGGTCTTGGGGCGGAATGAGCGCACCTTGACGTCCATGAACACCAGCGCGTCTTCCTTGAGGATGTTGCGGTAGCGGTCGAAGACTTCCGGATAGACATTGATCTCCAGCGGCTCGGACTCGGTGCCATCGGAGAGCTGCACCAGCATGCCCTTGTTGCCAAAGCCGCGGCGCACCGCGAACACCACGCCGCCCATGGTCTTTTCGCCGTCGCCCGTCAGCGCGCGGCGGATGTCGGTGCGCAGGAACTGGCGCACTTCCTTTGCGTAACCGGTGAAGGGATGGCCGCTGAAGTAATAGCCCAGCGCCGCCTTTTCCTCGGCCAGGCGCTCGCGCTCACTCCAGCGCGGCCGGGCGATCATCGCCAGACCGGTTTCGGCCTGCTCGTCCCCGCCGCCGCCGAACAGGCTGACCTGGTTTGCATTGCGCTCGGCCTGGTCCGCCGCCTCCATGGCGATGCCCACGGTGGCCAGCACGCTGGCGCGGTTGTCATTCAGCTTGTCGAAGGCGCCGGCACGCACCAGTGCCTCGATGACGCGGCGGTTGACGGTGCGCTTGTCCACGCGCTGGCACAGGTCGAACACATCTCTGAACGGTCCGCCGGCTTCACGTGCCCTGATGATGGCGCCGATGGCCGACTCGCCGGTGCCTTTCACCGCACCGAGCCCATAACGAATCGTCGCGCCATCCACCGGCACGAAGCGGTATTCGCCGACATTGATGTCGGGCGCCTGCACTTTCAAACCATTGGTCAGCGCATCACGCCAGAACAGACAGAGCTTGTCGGTGTCATCCATCGCGGCCGACATGTTCGCCGCCATGAAGGCCGAGGGGTGGTGCGCCTTGAACCAGGCCGTGTGGTAGGCCACCAGCGCGTAGGCGGCGGCATGCGACTTGTTGAAGCCGTAGCCGGCAAACTTCTCCATGAGATTGAAGATCTCGTCGGCCTTGCGCTCGGTCAGGCCGCCCACGGCGGAACCGGCGCGGAACAGGCTGCGCTGCTCGGCCATTTCATCGGCCTTCTTCTTGCCCATGGCACGGCGCAGCAGGTCGGCGCCGCCCAGCGAGTAGCCGCCGACGATCTGCGCCATCTGCATCACCTGCTCCTGATAGACCATGATGCCGTAGGTCTCCGAGAGAATGGATTCGACGCGCGGATCGGGGTACTCGACCGCCTTGCCGTGCTTGCGGTCGCAATATTCGGGGATCAGGTCCATCGGGCCGGGGCGGTACAGCGCCACCAGCGCAATGATGTCCTCGAAGCGGTCCGGCCGGGCGCGCTTCAGCAGGTCGCGCATGCCGCGCGATTCGAACTGGAACACCGTGGCAGTATTGGCACTGGAAAAAATGCGATACGCCGCCACATCATCCAGCGGAATCTGCTCCAGCGTCAGGTTGAACGACGGATCGAGGCGTTTGATGTTGCCCAGCGCCCAGTCGAGCACAGTCAGTGTGGTGAGGCCAAGGAAGTCGAACTTCACGAGGCCCGCGGCTTCCACATCGTCCTTGTCCAGTTGCGACACCACGTTGTCGGAGCCCTGCGCGGCATACAGCGGACAGAAATCGGTGAGCTTGCCGGGCGCAATCAGCACGCCGCCGGCATGCATGCCGACGTTGCGCGTGAGGCCTTCGAGCTGCATGCACAACGCCAGCAGTTCGCGCGTCTCTTCGTCGGACTCTTCGCGCTGGCTGATCTGCGGCTCGACTTCGCGGGCATAGATGGTCTGCGTGTCGTTCGGGTCCGTGCGCGGCTTGAGCGTGACCACCTTGCCCGGCTGGAAGGGAATCAGCTTGGCGAGTTCGACGGCGCGGCTGTAGGGCCACTCAAGCACGCGCGCCACGTCGCGCACCACGGCTTTTGCCGCCATGGTGCCGAAGGTGGCGATCTGCGACACGCACTCCTTGCCGTACTTGTTGCGTACGTAATCGATGACGCGGTCACGCCCGTCCTGGCAGAAGTCGATGTCGAAATCGGGCATGGACACCCGCTCCGGATTCAGGAAGCGCTCGAACAGGAGGTTGTAGCGCAGCGGATCGAGGTCGGTGATGCCCAGCGAGTAGGCCACCAGCGAACCGGCCCCCGAACCGCGGCCTGGCCCCACCGGCACGCCATTGTTCTTCGCCCAGTTGATGAAGTCGGCCACGATCAGGAAGTAGCCGGGGAAACCCATCTGGCCGATGGTGCCAGCCTCGAAGGAGAGGCGCTCGTAATAGCGCGGCGCCGCGGCGGCACGCGCTGCTGCGTCCGGGTAGAGCGATGCGAGGCGTTTCTCCAGCCCGATCTTCGCCTGCGACATCAGGTAATCATCGAGGCTCTCGCCACCCGGCGTGGGGAACTGCGGCAGCTTTGATTTGCCCAGTTCGAGTTCCAGGTTGCAGCGGCGCGCGATTTCCACGGAATTCGCCAGCGCCTCGGGCAGGTCGGCGAACAGCTCGCACATCTCGGCCTGCGACAGGAAGTAATTCGTTTCGTTGAAATGGCGCGGCCGACGCTGGTCCGACAGCACATGGCCCTCGGAGATGCACACCCTTGCCTCATGCGCGGTGTACTCCTCCGGCGTGATGAACTGCACCGGATGCGTGGCCACGGCCGGCAGGCCGGTGCGTCCGGCCAGTTGCACCGAGGCCTGCAGCCAGGCCTCGCTTTGTTTGGCGCCGGAGCGCTGCAGTTCGAGGTAGTAGCGCTTCGGGAACAGCTTTGCCCACTCCCCGGCCAGGCGTTCTGCCTGTTTGGCATTGCCCTGCAGCAGCGCGGCACCCACGTCGCCGTTCATGGCGCCGGACAGGGCAATCAGCCCCTCTGTTCCATCCGTTTGAAACCAGTCCTTGCGAACCTCGGCGCGGCCGCGATGCGGATTCTCCAGCCAGGCGCGGGTCAGTAACTGGCACAGGTGCAGGTAACCGGCGCGCGACTGCACCAGCACAATCAGGCGATGCGGCTTGTCGCGCTCCGAATCATTCGTGATCCACAGCTCGCAACCAATCACGGGCTTGACGCCCTTTTTGCGCGCCGCCTTGTAGAACTTCACCATGCCGAACAGGTTCGCCAGGTCGGTGATCGCCAGCGCGGGCATGCCGTCTTTGGCCGCGTGCGCCACCGCATCGTCGATGCGGACGATGCCGTCGGTAATCGAATACTCGCTGTGCAGGCGAAGATGGACGAAACGGGGATTCACGGGGGCTTTGCGGTGGTGTTTGAAATGATGCTCTGAAACCCCGATTCTACAATCCGGGGCGATGGCAGAGCGTTTCATGTTTCAGCAGGACAATCAGGTGCTTGCAGGTTTGAGGACATATTCCGCGACGACGAACCGGGGCAAATGTCACCCCTGCCCTTCGCATGCACCAGCGCGGGTTCCTCGTCATATGTGTCGGGAAACCCGAACAAACCTCGCCACATTCCGGATTGCCACGCGCAAGTACCTAATATGCAAAGGGCATTTCCCCGGAAGACCGGGGGCGGCACGGGTATGTTTCCTGCGTTATGAGGCAGCGTACAGACAAGTAGACGCGACCATGCCCACAACCCTGCAAAATCAGAAGCCTGCCGCCGCCCGCAACGAAAAGGGGCAGCGCGAATGCGACCAGGTGCGCCAGATTGCGGTCTCTCATGGCGGCAAGGTCTCCACGACCAGTTCCGGGGCCAAGCATCTGGTCACCATCTCGCTGTTCGGCACGCCCGAGAACGACCCGCGCCTGCGCGCCATGCTCCACGCCATCGAGTTCGCCACGCACGGCCAGTTCGACCGCGGCCGCACTTATCCGGGCATGACGCAGTACTCAGCGCGCAGCCGTCATGTCGATGTGGTGGTGCGCAGCGTGAAGTAAAGGGTGCTCGCAGGTACGGCCCGCCTGCCGCGCTGCACTGAATTTGCGATTATTATCATTTTACAGTGTGACTCTATTATTAATAAACTTGTACCGATACATTAGTATCACGCGCTTTCCGTATTCAAATGAACCGGGGACCACCCGGAAACCCCGGCGGCTATAATCCGCGGCACGCTTTTCTCCCCGTCCCGCCCTGACGCGCCCATGCCCTTTCTGAACATTTCCGCCTACAAGTTCGTGTCCATCGGGGATATCGACACCCTGCGCCCGCGCCTGAAAAAATTCGCCGTTGACCTTGGGCTGAAGGGCACCATCCTGCTCGCGCCCGAGGGCATCAACCTGTTCATTGCCGGTGAGGAAGCCATGGTGGAGGGCTTTCTGGGCCATCTGGCCGAAGACCGGCGCTTCGCGAACATCGAAACCAAACGCAGCTGGTCGGACGAACAGCCATTCAACCGCATGCTGGTCAAGATCAAGCGCGAAATCATCACACTGCGCCGGCCGGACATCGACCCGTCGCGCACGCCGGCGCCGCGCCTTTCCCCGGAAACCCTGAAGCAGTGGCTGGACGAAGGCCGCGAGGTGCTGCTGCTCGACACGCGCAACAGGTTTGAAGTGGACCTGGGCACCTTCGATAACGCCGTGGACCTCAACCTCAAGTCCTTCTCGGAAATGTCCGCAACGCTGGACGACATCGACGCGAAGTGGAAAGACAAACCTGTGGTGAGTTTCTGCACCGGCGGCATCCGCTGTGAAAAAGCCGCGCCGCTGCTGATGCATGAGGGCTTCAATGAGGTGTATCAACTGGACGGCGGCATCCTGAAATATTTCGAGCAATGCGGCGGCGCGCATTATCACGGCGAATGCTTCGTATTCGACAAGCGCGTGGCGCTGCGCTCCGATCTGCAGCCTTCAGGCACTGCGCAATGCTATGCCTGCCAGGCCATCCTGACGCCCGAAGAGCAGACCTCGCCGGATTACGTATTTGGCGAGCGCTGCCCTTACTGCACGGCAGGCAAGAGCGGCGACAAGATCGCTGCATGAGCGGCGACACGAGCGGCGGCATGAGCGACGCCGCAGTCTCGCGCCGTTCACTGGCTTTTCTCGCGCTGCTGGCCGGCGCCGTCGCAATCGGCTTTGCCCCCATCTTCGTCCGCCTCTCCGACACCAGCCCCACCGCCAGCGCGTTCTGGCGCGTCGCGCTGGCAGCACCGGTGCTATGGGCGTGGCTGCTGACATCGCAGCGCGGATCCGTCACCGCGGACGCACCGTCCTCCCGCCACACCCTGCGCATCCTCATTCTCACCGGCGTAATGTTCGCCTGCGACCTCGGCGTCTGGCATCTGTCCGTCGCATGGACCTCGGTGGCGAACTCCACGCTGGAGGCAAACTTTGCACCCATTTTCGTCACGCTGGGCGCCTGGCTGCTGTGGAAGCAGCGCCCGACTGCATTGTTCGTCATCGCGCTGGCAATCACGCTGGCGGGCGCCATGCTGCTGATCGGCCCCAATTACAACGCCGGCGGCACTGCCTTCATTGGCGATGCGCTGGGCTTGCTTGCGGCCGTGTTTTACGCCGGCTACATGCTGTCGCTCAAAGCGGCCACCGGACGCACCTCGATACTGCGCATCATGGCCATCAGCACCACGGTCTCGGCCATCGCGCTGCTGCCCTACGCACTCCTCACCGCAGAGCACTTCTGGCCGCAGGGCACAACTGGCTGGCTGGTACTCGCTGCGCTCGCGCTGCTACCCCATGTTGCCGGACAAAGCCTGATCGCCTGGGGCTTCACCCACCTGCCCGCAGCGCTGTCTTCAGTCAGCCTGCTGCTGCAGGTGGTGGTCGCCACGCTGTGCGCCTGGCTGCTGCTGGGTGAGGCCATGCAGCCGGTGCAGATGGCGGGCGGGGCCATCGTGCTGGCGGGGATCTATCTCGCTCGACGGACGGGCTGAACCAGCTCCACCCATCTGCGTACGGCCTCACCTCGATGAGTCCGCGCAATTGATACATCCTGCGCAAAAAAAAAGGGCAGGGTCTTCCGACCCTGTCCTTCCGGTACAACTGTCCGAAGGCTGAAAGCGACCGCTTAGCGCGCTGCGGGCTTCGCTTCGGGCTTCGCTTCGGGCTTCGCCTCGGGCTTAGGCTTCGGCGGAGCGACCAGGACCACAGGCGCCTGACCCAGCGTCTTGTATTCCATGATGGCCGGGTAACGACTCCGTGTGGGCAGAGCACACGGAATTCCTGCCGGTTTGGATGGGGGGCGGAGCCATCGTGATGGCGGGGATTTTTTTGGCGCGCCGCTCGGGGTAGGCCGGCCACGCCCTGTTGCGTTTTACCTTGCCTCCCGAATCCTCGCAAATACCATTCGGAGCATGCTGATTGTTGATCGATAAGTCTCGCGCAGCAAAAAAAAGGCAGGGCCATCCGGCCCTGCCTTTTCGGCACAACTGCTCAAAGATCGTGGGCGGCTGCTTACCGTGCCGCGGGCTTTGGCTTCGCCTCGGGCTTGGGTTTCGGCGGCACGACTAAAGCAATCGGCGCCTGTCCCAGCGTCTTGTATTCCATATCGGCCACGGTCAGCATCCCCGTACCGGGCTTGAACGACCTCAGATAGGGCGTAATGACCCATCTTGCGGCCCACGCGCCGTCCTGATTCGGCACCGCATTCGGCTGGACGGTCCCCGCAATGCCGCTCATCCCGCCGCCCGGCTCCTTGAACAGCAGAATGATCTCCTGCTTTGGCGCAAACCCCGTGCCATACATGTCCACGAAGCTGCCCGGGGAGAGTTGCACCACGGGAGTGGTCACCACAAACGACGGCCCCGGCTTGGTGCCCTGCCCCGCACACCCCAGCATCGACAGTCCCGCCAATCCCATCACAACCACAGACCCGAATCTTGCCTTCATAGTCACCCCCTCCTGTTTGAATTCATTGAAAATATTTCTTGTAAATGTCTTCCCGCAAATACATCGGCTGTGGGAATGTCCGCCCAGTAGATCGTCCGATACTTAAGAAAGCCTTAAGGCCGTGCCCGCCTGGCAAGATCGGCGAGGAACGGCCTTTCGGGAACCGCGGCCAGAAAATCGCCCGATTCCCTTCACGGCCCAACGGGCACCAGACCTGGAGTACGCGGACCAAAGGCGAATGCGGCCCGGCAGCAGCGAACTCCACCGGCCGCCCTTCCCTGATCGCTTCTGCTGGTACCCTCGAAACATTCCTGCCCATAGCTGCCCCGAAAGCCACCCATCAAAACCCCAAAAAGACTCCTACCACTCGTCGAGGAAGGCCTCGTCGATGAGGTGATCCGCCAGCTCATGAGCGGCAAGGAAGCGATCGTGTACGTGGTCCGCTGCGGCGAGGACATCCGCTGCGCCAAGGTCTACAAGGAAGCCGACAAGCGCGCCTTTCGCCAGGCGGTGCAGTACACCGAAGGCCGCAAGGTGAAGAACAGCCGCCGGGCGCGCGCCATGGAGAAAGGTTCGCGCTACGGCCGCCAGGAACAGGAAGCGGCATGGCAGAGCGCCGAAGTGGATGCGCTGCGCCGCCTCGCCGCCGTGGGCGTGCGCGTGCCCGAGCCCTACAACTTCCTCGAAGGCGTGCTGCTAATGGAACTGGTGACTGACGCCGCAGGCCACGCCGCGCCGCGCCTGAACGATGTCGAACTCACGCCCGGGCAGGCGCGCGACTTCCACCAGAAGCTGATCCGCGAAGTGGTGCGCATGCTGTGTGCCGGCATCGTCCACGGCGATCTCTCCGAATTCAACATCCTGCTGGATGCCACCGGCCCCGTGATCATCGACCTGCCGCAGGCTGTGGATGCCGCCGGCAACAACAGCGCGGGCGCCATGCTGGAGCGCGATGTGAACAATCTCGCCGTCTACTTCGGGCGCTTTGCGCCCGAGCTGCTCACCTCTCAGTACGGCAAGGAAATCTGGGCGCTCTACCAGGGCGGCAAGCTGCTGCCCGACTCTGAGCTCACCGGCCGCTTTGCCATCAGCAACAAGCCGGTGAGCGTGGGCAGCGTGATCCGCGAAATCGACGAAGTGATAAAGGAAGAGGCGGCGCGGCGGCGCTACAAGAATGCAATGGAGCCTTAGCGGCTCCGGCAAGCCCTGTACGCACCCTATACAACGAGGGTCTGCGCTTCGCCTTCCTTGCGGGCTCGGATGGCGCCGATGCGATACGCGGTCTCGCCCGAATCCTTCAGGTGTTTCAGCGCTGCATCAGCGTTTTCGGCAGCCACCACCACCGCCATACCGATGCCGCAGTTAAACACGCGATGCATTTCGTGTTCGGCCACATTGCCTTCCTTCTGCAGCCAGTCGAACAGCGGCGGGCGCGGCCAGGCCGATTGCTCCAGCACTGCGGTCACCGCGTCAGGCAGCACGCGGGGCATATTTTCGACCAGGCCGCCGCCGGTGATGTGTGCCATGCCCTTCACGGGCAGCGCCTTCATCAGCGCCAGCAGCGGCTTCACGTAAATGCGTGTCGGTGCGATCAGCACGTCGGCCAGGGGCCGCCCGTGGAAGTCGGCCTTGAGATCAGGTTTTGCACGATCAAGAATCTTGCGGACCAGCGAATAGCCATTGGAATGCGCGCCGCTGGAGGCCAGGCCCAGCACCACGTCGCCGGGAACGATCGATTTGCCGTCGATGATGGCGGATTTCTCGACTACACCGACCGCAAAACCGGCGAGGTCGTATTCACCTTCGGGGTACATGCCCGGCATCTCGGCGGTTTCGCCGCCGATCAGCGCGCAACCGGCCTGCTCGCAGCCTGCCGCAATGCCTTTCACCACATCGGTCGCGGCCGGCACATCGAGCCGGCCACAGGCAAAGTAGTCGAGAAAGAACAGCGGCTCGGCACCCTGCACCAGGATGTCGTTCACACTCATCGCCACAAGATCGATGCCCACGGTGTCATGGCGATTGAACTGGAAGGCGAGTTTCAGCTTCGTGCCCACGCCGTCAGTGCCCGACACCAGCACCGGCTCCCGGTACTTTTTCGAGATCTCGAACAGCGCGCCGAAACCGCCGATGCCGCCCAGCACCTCGGGGCGCATGGTCCGTTTGGCGAAGGGCTTTATCGCCTCGACCAGGGCATCCCCGGCATCGATGTCGACGCCGGCAGAACGATAGGACAGGGACTCACCGGGCTTATTTGACTGGCTCAAGGCGGACTCGAAAGGTATGGATGCGGTTGGGGACGGTTACAATGCGGGCTGAATGCGGCACTGGGGCATATTTCCAGCGTAATCATGAGGATTTTACTTTAAATGGATCGGCGCGAAGACGAATCCCGCAACCTTGCCTGGCTGGGCATTGCCGCAGCCGTGGTCATATTGCTGTACGTGCTGGGTCCGGTGGTAACACCTTTTTTTCTCGCCGCCATCCTCGCCTACGTCGGCCAGCCGCTGGTCCTGCGCATGAGCCGGCGCATTCCCCGCACGGCGGCCGTCATCCTGGCACTGCTGCTGGAGGCGCTGGTCGCCGTGATCATGGTATTCACGGTGCTGCCGCTGCTGTTGCGTGAACTGTCCATGGCCATCGAAAAGACACCGGCCTTTCTGGATCACCTGAATGTCACGCTTGCGCCCTGGATTGCCGAGAAAACCGGCTTTACCGTCAACCTTGATCCGGACGTCCTCAAGGTGCAGATGGGCGAGATGATCAAGACCACCGAGGGCCTGGGCGGCAAGCTGCTCAATTCGCTCAGGCTGGGCGGACTCGGACTGGTCGGCCTGCTGGCCAATCTGGTGCTGGTGCCCGTGGTGCAGTTCTACCTCATGCGCGACTGGGAGGAAATGCAGCGGCGCATCGTGCGCCTGATTCCGCCGGGACGGCGCGAGGGGGTGGGCAACTTCATTACCGAGGCCGATGAGGCGCTGGGCCAGTACCTGCATGGCCAGATTCTGGTGATCCTGGTGATGGCCGGGTTCTATACCATCGCGCTGTGGTTCACCGGGCTGGAGTTCTTCCTTCCGATCGGCATCATCACCGGCGTGCTGGTGTTCGTGCCCTACCTGGGCAGCATCACCGGCCTGATGCTGGCCATGCTGGCCGCGCTCATGCAATTCTCCGAATGGACCGGTGTGGCCTGGGTGCTGGCCGTGTTCGTGACCGGGCAGTTGATGGAAGGCTATATCGTGGTACCCAAGCTGGTGGGCGAGCGCATCGGCCTGCATCCGCTGGCGGTGATCTTCGCCCTGCTCGCCTTTGGCCAGGTATTTGGCTTCCTCGGCCTGCTGCTCGCGCTTCCGGCCAGCGCCGTGCTGCTGGTGGCCCTGCGCAAGGTGAAGGCGCACTACCTGACAAGCGACCTGTACAAGGAGCCGGAAAAGGATCCGACCGTAAAAGTCATCAGTACGGATGAGGCAGCAAACCACAGGGATGACGCCACCTGATGCAGCAGCTGACTCTCGCGCTCGCACCTGCCCCCGAGCCGACCTTCGACACTTTCTTTGCCGGACGCAACGAAGCCACCCTGGCAACGTTGGCCGCACTGCGCCACGCGCTCGACGGCAATGAGCATTTTGTCTATCTATGGGGCCCGCGCGGCAGCGGCAAATCGCACCTGCTGCGCGCCTTCGCCGCGGATGCTGCGCGCAACGGCACGCCGGCCATCTATATCGCAGCCGGCGAGAGCATGCCGGCCGATGCCTCCGTGGTCGCCGCCGATGATGCGCACCAGCTCGACATGGTGGGCCAGCTTGCGTTATTCGATCTTTACAACCGCTTTCGCACCAGCGGCGGCATGCTGCTCAGTGCCGGCGACCGGCCGCCGGCCGAACTGCCGCTGCGCGAAGACCTGCGCACACGCCTCGGTGCCGGCGTGGTGCTTCGCGTGGAGCCGCTCTCCGACGAGGAAAAGCGCGCCGCCCTCAGCGAACACGGCCGTCAGCGCGGCCTCGCCCTCGCCCCCGAACTCATCGACTACCTGCTCACGCACGTCACGCGCGACATGGGCACGCAGATGGCGGTGGTGGACACGCTGGACCGCGTCTCGCTGGAGCGCAAGCGGCCGATCACGCAGCCGCTGCTGCGTGAAGTGCTGGCGCTGATTGCCGCGGAAAAATGAACGGAGAATGAAGCCTTGAACCTGGTGCTGTTTGATCTGGACAACACGCTGCTCGATGGAGACAGCGATTACGAATGGGCGCGCTTCCTGATCGACAAAGGCGTCCTGGATGGCGCCAAGTACGAAGCGCGCAACAACGAGTTCTTCCGTCTGTACAAGACGGGCAAACTGGACATTGTCGAGTTCCTCGACTTCCAGCTGGCTCCGCTGGCCGCGCATCCGCGCGCGCAACTGGATCGCTGGCATGCTGAGTTCATGCAGTCCCGCATCCGTCCGCTGATGGGCGCGGCGGCAAAGGCGCTGGTTTCGCGCCACCTCGATGAAGGCAGCCTGTGCGCCATCGTCACCGCGACGAACACCTTCATCACCACGCCGATCGCGCGCGCGTTCGGCATCCCGCACCTGGTTGGCACCGAACTGGAAGAACGCGATGGCCGCTATACCGGCAAGCCGCACGGCACACCAAGCTTCCGTGAAGGCAAGCTGGTGCGCGTGGATGAATGGCTGACCTCGCTCGGCCATGCCTGGGGCGAGTTCCCGCAGACCTGGTTCTACAGTGACTCGCTGAACGACTTGCCGCTGCTGGAGCGGGTGGCGAAGCCGGTTGCGGTGGACCCGGACGACACCCTGCGAAGCGTGGCTGCGACGCGCGGCTGGCCGGTAATCAGCCTGCGCCCCCCGTTGCAACCGTTGGCACCTATGGATGGGGGCGCCGCATGAGCCGCGGCACCTTCCGGACCGGGCAGATGGAGTATCATGGCCCCGGTTTGACACGGGCTCTGTACAACAGACCTCCGAACTACAAAGAAATCAGGACGACGGACTGGAGCACGACACCTTGCGCCCGGTTCTGAACACCCTGTTCCGCAGCTGGTCTCTCATTCCGCGATTTTTCGTTCCAATTTGATCAAGAAATTCATCCGACGCGTACTCAGGCTGGACTCCCGATCCGGACCTTCCGTCATTCCCGTGAGCAAGCATGGCGTGCGGCGCGAATCCCTGTCCCATGGCGCGCGCAAAACCTGTGAAGTACTGCAGCAGGCCGGTTATTCGGCCTATGTTGTCGGTGGCGCGGTGCGCGACCTGCTGCTGAGCGTGCCACCCAAAGACTACGACGTCGCCACCGACGCCCTGCCCGAGGAAGTGCACCGCCTGTTCCGGCGCTCGCGCCTGATCGGCCGGCGCTTCAAGCTGGTGCATTGCATGTTCGGCGCCGAAACCATCGAGGTCTCGACCTTCCGCGCCGGCGATTCGTCAGATACCGACGAGCACGGCAGGGTGCTGCGCGACAACGTCTACGGCAACCGCGAAGAAGATGCGGCAAGGCGCGACTTCACGGTCAACGCCATGTATTACGACCCGCACGACGAGTCCATCCTCGACTTCCATAACGGCCTTCGCGACATCAAGAAGAAATCGGTTCGCATCATCGGCGACCCGCGCGCGCGCTTCCGCGAGGACCCGGTGCGCATGCTGCGCGCGGCGCGTTTCGCCGCGAAGCTGCAGTTCACGATCGACCCCGCCACTCGGGCGCCGATCGCCGACATGGCCAAGTTGATCGAAAATGTGCCCGCGGCGCGGTTGTTCGATGAAATGCTGAAGTTGCTGCTCTCGGGCCATGCCGGTCCCTGCGTGCGCGAACTGCGCGAAGCGGGGCTGCACCATGGCCTGCTACCCATGCTGGATGTCATCCTCGAGCAACCCATGGGAGAGCGCTTCGTCATGCTGGCGCTGGGCGAAACCGATGAACGCGTGCGCGCCGGCAATCCGGTTTCGCCGGCCTTCCTGTTCGCCTCGCTGCTGTGGCACGAAGTGCTGCCGGCGTGGAACAAGGCGCAACAGAACGCCCGCCCGATTGCCGCCTTGCACCTCGCCATGGACCATGTGCTCGACAAGCAAACCGACAAGCTCGCGATCCCGCGCCGTTTTACGGCGATGATGAAGGAAATCTGGCTGCTGCAGCCGCGCTTCGAACAGCGCAGCGGCAAGCGCCCGTTCGGGCTGCTGGAGAACGAGCGCTTTCGCGTCGGCTACGACTTCCTCGCGCTGCGCTCTGCAAGCGGCGAATGCCCGGCGGAACTGACCGAGTGGTGGGAAAAATTCCAGCATGCCTCGCCCGACGTGCGCGAAGACATGCTGAAACCCGCCGCACTCGACGAAAAGCGCCCGCGTCGCCGCCGGCGCCCGCGCAAGCCCGGCGGTGACGGCGCGGATGATGCAGGCGGCACGCCGCCGGCGGCACCCGCAAGCTGACACCGGAGCCGGCATTGACCCCCGCGCTCATCGGCATTGGCGCGAACCTGGGCGATCCGCGCGCACGCATCGCCGCCGCCTTCGACGCGCTTGCCGCCCTGCCCGACTCTGCCTTGCTGCGCAGTTCATCCGTTTATCGCACCGCCCCGGTCGGCAAGACCGATCAGCCGGACTTCTACAATGCCGCAGCGCTGATCCAGACCACCCTCGCGCCACGCGCACTGCTTGACGCCCTGCTCGCAATCGAACTGACCCAGGGGCGCGAACGCAGCCTCCCTGTCATTGCCAATGCGCCGCGCACGCTGGACCTCGACCTGCTGCTCTATGACGATCAGGTCATCGCCGAGCCCGGCCTCGCCGTGCCACATCCGCGCATGCATGAGCGTCGCTTCGTGCTCGACCCGCTGGTCGAGATCACCCCGTATTGCGTCATCCCCGGCCGCGGCCCCGCCAGCGACTGGCTGGCCAAATCCCTGGACCAACGCGTAGAGCGGCTGCCGACATGAACCCCCTGTCGTTTTTTCTACAGATGCCCGTGCTGGCGCAGACCGTCGGCCTGCTTGCGATCTCCAACCTGTTCATGACCTTCGCTTGGTATGCACACCTGAAGAACCTGGCGAGCAAACCGGTGCTGATCGCCGCGCTGATCAGCTGGGGCATCGCGCTGTTCTGCATGGAGCGGCCGCTGAAGCTCGATTATCTGTGGGCGGCCTTGTGTATCATGGGCGCGGTGTATTTCATCTTCAGAAGCTGACGGCGACCGACTTTTCCACCCCTGTCCCCGCCCCTGAGTTCAATGTCACTGTCCAAGTACCGTTACATCGTCGTTGAAGGCCCGATCGGCGTGGGCAAGACCAGCCTTGCGCGCAAGCTGGCCGGACGCCTCGAGGCCGAGACGCTGCTGGAACGTCCCGAGCAGAATCCCTTCCTCGCCCGCTTCTATCAGGACATGCAGCGCTGGGCGCTGCCGACGCAACTGTTCTTCCTGTTCCAGCGCATGAGCCAATTGCAGGAACTGGCCCAGATGAGCCTGTTCTCAAAGGTGACAGTGGGTGACTTCCTGCTCGAAAAAGACCCGCTGTTCGCGCGCCTGACACTGTCCACCGAGGAACTGCGTCTGTACCAGCAGATTTACGACACGCTGCAGCTGCAGGTACCCAAGGCAGACCTGGTGATCTACCTGCACGCCGAGCCGAACGTGCTGGCCGAACGCGTGCGCCGGCGTGCCGCCGAGTTCGAGCATGGCATTTCAGTCAATTACCTGGCCGTTCTGGCGGAAAGTTACAGCCGCTTTTTCTACCAGTACAATGCGAGCCCGGTACTGATCGTGAATTCGGAACGACTCAACTTCGTCGATAGCGAGCAGGATCTTGACCTGTTGATCGAGCGTGCTGGCGCGATGCGCGGCGGACGCGAGTTCTTCAATTTCGGCGACTGAATCCAGGCACCACCCAGACAGGAAGGACTCACCGTGGCCTATAACCAGGACCTCCGGATGGCGCGGCTGACCATCAGCAATCTCGCGAAAATGCGCGCCGAGAACACGCGCATTGCCATGCTCACCTGCTACGACGCCAGTTTTGCCGCGCTGCTCGACTCGATTGGCGTGGACATGCTGCTGATCGGCGATTCGCTAGGCATGGTGCTGCAGGGCCATGATTCGACGCTGCCGGTCACGGTGGAACAGATCGCCTATCACACCAGCTGCGTAGTGCGCGGCTCGACGCGCGCCTTCGTCGTTGCCGACATGCCCTTTGGCAGCTATCAGGAATCGCCGCAGCAGGCGTTTCGCAATGCCGTCACGCTGATGGCCGCCGGCGCGCAGATGGTGAAGCTGGAGGGCGGCGCCGATTTCGTCGAAACCGTGCACTTTCTCGTCGCGCGCGGCATCCCGGTGTGCGCACACATCGGTCTAACGCCGCAATCGGTGCACACGCTGGGTGGCTACCGCGTGCAGGGAAAGGGCGTGGAGGCCGCAGCAAAGCTGCTCGCCGATGCGCACCTCCTCGAAGATGCCGGCGCGCAGATGCTGCTGATGGAGGCGATTCCCGCTGCACTGGCCACGCGCGTCACCAACGCGTTGCGCATCCCCACGATTGGCATCGGCGCCGGCGCCGGCTGCTCCGGCCAGGTACTGGTGCTGCATGACATGCTGAATGTGTTCCCCGGCAAGAAGGCGCGCTTTGTGCGCAACTTCATGGAAGGCTCGTCCAGCATCGGCGATGCGGTGAAGCGCTACTGCGACGCCGTGCGCGATGGCAGCTTCCCCGGCCCCGAACACGGGTTCTAGCCGGCAGGCGCCGCATGGACATCATTCCGCGCATCGCCGACCTGCGCGCGCGCCTCGCGCGCGAAACGTCGGTCGCCTTCGTGCCCACCATGGGCAACCTGCATGACGGCCACCTCGCGCTGATGCGCCAGGCACGCGAGCATGGCAGTTGCGTGGTGGCCAGCATTTTCGTCAATCGCCTGCAGTTCGCCCCGCACGAGGACTTCGACCAATATCCGCGCACCTTCGAGGCCGATTGCGACAAGCTGCGCTCGGTCGGCGTGGATGTGCTGTTCGCACCGGATGAAAAGGCGCTGTATCCGCAGCCGCAGGCCTTCCTGGTCGAGCCACCGGCCTTTGCGAACATCTTAGAAGGCGAGTTCCGGCCGGGATTTTTCCGCGGCGTCGCCACCGTGGTACTGAAATTATTCAATATCGTGCAACCCAAGGCCGCTATCTTCGGCCAAAAGGATTACCAGCAACTCATGGTGGTGAGGCAGATGGTGCAGCAACTGGCATTGCCGATCAGCATCATCGCCGGCCAGACAGCGCGGGCCGCGGACGGCCTGGCGCTGTCCTCGCGCAATGGCTATTTATCCGAGACGGAACGCGCTGAGGCACCCCGGCTGTTTCGCACACTGGAACGCCTGGCAACGGAACTGCGCTCAGGACGACGGGATTTTGCCACCCTCGAAGCTGAGGCAATGAAAAAACTTGTTCAGAATCAATGGAAACCGGACTATATTGCGGTGCGGAACCAAGCTGACCTAGAATTGCCAACCCTGACAGACCGCCTCGTCATTGTCGCAGCGGTCTGGTTAGGAAAAACCCGTCTTATCGATAACCTTGAGGTCGCGCGTAGCGACCCCACATAACAGCCAGGTAACCCCCTGCTGCCTACTGGAGATCAGACATGCAGCGCACGATGCTGAAGTCGAAGATTCATCGCGTCACCGTTACGCACTCGGAGCTCAATTACGAGGGCTCCTGTGCCATTGACGAGGACCTGCTCGAAGCCGCGGACATCCGCGAGTATCAACAGATCGACATCTACAACGTCAACAACGGCGAGCGCTTCACCACGTATGCCATCCGCGCCGAGCGGGGCACGGGGCTGATATCGGTGAACGGGGCGGCGGCACGCAAGGCCTCGCCCGGCGACATCCTGATCATCGCTTCCTACGCCACGTACGACGAAGCCGAAATGAAAAGCTTCAAGCCGGCACTGGTTTATGTGGATGGACAGAACCGCATCAAGCGTCAGCGCAACAAGATTCCGATGCAGATTGCCTGATCACTGCATGACGCAATAAAAAAGCGACCTTCGGGTCGCTTTTTTATGTCAGAACCGGTCTGGCCAGACTGAAGGTCAGGACGGATACTGCTCGATGGAAATGCTCTCGACCGGGCAGCCAAGCGCTATCGCAAACTGTTCCATCGCCTGCTCATTGACCGCCAGCGCCTGGAACTCGCTGTCACCGCCACTCTTGTCGATGAAGGCCTTGGCGCCGCTTTCCGTGGACCACACCACGACAGGATCAGGCGTCACGCCCGCCACCTGCACGCAGATTGGAACACCATCGGACTTGTAGACAATTGCGAACATTCGCTTCTCCCGCTACTTGAACGGCGTGACCTCCGAAGCACTGCAGAAACACTTTACCGCATGTTCCCAGCCCTATCCAGAGGCCGGCCGAAATTACCCCGCTGTCATGCGCATTCATGCAGCGCTGAGTCGTGCCCCTCCACAAGCCCTCAGGCCCCTAACGTCGCCGGCGCGGCGCCATCGAGCATGCTGCGATCCCGCCCGGCACGCTTGGCCGCATACAGGGCCTTGTCCGCACCGCGCAATATGGCATCCAGGTCAGCGCCATGTATTTCAGTTCCGGATACCCCGGCGCTCACGGTGCAGCGCACCGGTTGTCCGTCGGCCGTGACCTGGATCGCGGACACGGCCGCGCGCGCGCGCTCGGCCACCATCAGTGCCGCCTGGATGCCGGTTTCCGGCAGCAGCAGGCAGAACTCCTCGCCGCCGAAGCGCCCGAAAATATCCAGGCGGCGCAGC
>CAMCYY010000002.1 GCA_945885335.1 Bordetella parapertussis | reverse complement strand
CGGGCAGTACCACCTGCTGCACGATATCGGCTGCGACGAGGTGCTGGTACTGGATTTATTGCTGATTACAATAAATCTGTTATGACTTTTAAATGATCGTTAATTTTCCTGTTTTGATAATAATTTAATACATTGCCAATCGCCAGCCTTCGCCTGCCGCCGTGGTCAGCCAAGTGCCCGTGTCACGATTTCCGCAACATCCTTCGACAGCCCGCTGGTTGCGGCGATGTGCTCCAGTGCCGCGCGTGCATGCTGCCGGCGTCCGGCATCAAAGCGCCTCCAGCGGTCGAAGCTGCGCGCCACGCGCGATGCGACCTGGTGGTTCAGCGCGTCGATTTCGATGATGCGGTCGGCGGCAAACGCATAGCCCGAGCCGTCCGCGGCATGGAAGCGCACATGATTTGCGCAAAAGCCACGGATCAGCGCGTACACCTTGTTCGGATTTCGGATGTCGAAAGCCGGGTGCGCGGCGAGGCGCTTCACCTCATCCAGTGTGCCGGCAAGCCGTGATGTCGCCTGTACCCCCAGCCACTTGTCCATGACCAGCGCTTCATCCTTCCACTGGCGGTAGAACGCATCCAGCGCCGTGGTGCGTTCCGGGCAGTCGCAATTGGCGAGGAAGGAGAGCGCCGCCATGGCGTCGGTCATGTTGTCGGCGCGCTCGAACTGCTGCACGCACAGCGCGCGGATATTGCTTTCATCCAGTTCCATCAGGTAACCGAGCGCGAGGTTGCGCAACGCGCGCTTGCCGGCTGATGCGGCATCCGGGGAGTAGGGGCCCTGCGGTGCGGCGGCTTCGCAGGTGACGAGCAACGCGACACGCAGGCTGCGCGCAATGTCGCGGCGGATCGCCAGGCGCGCGGCGTGCAGGGAGTCGGGATCGACCTCGTCCATCTGCTCGGCGAGGTAGGTCTCCGATGGCAGCGACAGCGCTTCGGCGGCAAAGGCCGGATCGCGTCCGGCATTGGCCAGCACCTTGCCGAGCGCGTCGATGAACAGCTGTGGTGTTTCAATATCGATCCCCGAGCGCATGGCCGCGGCGCGGCGCAGGATCAGGTCGCCGGCCAGGCGCTGCCCGGCTTCCCAGCGGTTGAAGTCATCGCTGTCATCGGCCATCAGACGGGCCAGCGCGGCTTCGTCGTAGGCATATTTCAGGATCACCGGTGCTGAAAAGCCGCGTAGCAGCGAGGGCACCGGTTTTGTAGGGATGCCGGTGAACGTGAAATGTTCCACTGCCTGCTTCACATCGAGCACGCGCTCGGTGACAGCCGCACTCTCGCTCTCCAGGCGCAGCGGCAGTGCGCGGCCGTCTTCACCGATCAGCCCCAGTGCAAATGGAATGTGGAAGGGCAGCTTGTCGGGCTGGCCCGGCGTGGCCGGGCAGGACTGTGCAATCGTCAGTGTGTAGCGCTGTGTCGCAGCGTCCCAGGTGTCGCTGACCGCCACGACCGGTGTGCCAGCCTGGTCATACCAGCGCCGGAACTGCGACAGGTCCGCGCCGGCAGCATCAGCCATGGCCTGCGCGAAATCGTCACAGGTCACCGCCTGCCCGTCGTGGCGCTGGAAATAGAGATCCATGCCCTTGCGGAATTTCTCCGCGCCAATCAGCGTGTGGATCATTCGCACCACCTCGGCGCCCTTGTCGTACACGGTAGCGGTGTAGAAATTGCTGATTTCCATGTAGGCCTGCGGGCGCACCGGATGGGCCATGGGGCCGGCGTCCTCAGGAAACTGCGCAGCGCGCAGCGTGCGCACTTCCTGGATGCGCTGCACGGGCCGTGAATACATGTCGGCGCCGTATTCCTGGTCGCGGAACACGGTGAGCCCTTCCTTGAGTGACAGCTGGAACCAGTCGCGGCAGGTGACGCGGTTGCCAGTCCAGTTGTGGAAGTACTCGTGCGCCACGACGCGGTCGAGCATCATGAAGTCGGTGTCGGTGGCGGTGTCGGCGCGCGCCAGCACATACTTTGTGTTGAAGATGTTGAGGCCCTTGTTCTCCATGGCGCCCATGTTGAAGTCGCCCACCGCGACAATCATGTACTGGTCGAGGTCCAGTTCCAGGCCGAACACATCCTCGTCCCATTTCATCGAGCGCTTGAGTGAATCCATGGCGAATGCACACTGGTCGAGCTTGCCCGGGTCGACGTAGATCGCGAGCTTTACTGCGCGGCCGGACTGCGTGGTGTAGCCGTCCTCCAGCACGTCGAGCTTTGCCGCCACCATGGCGAACAGATAGCAGGGCTTGGCGAACGGATCTTCCCAGCGCGCCCAGTGCGTGCCCGCCTCGGCTGTGCCCGAGTCAACCAGGTTACCGTTGGACAGCAGCACCGGATATTTTTCGCGGTCGGCATGAATGGTCACAACATAGCGCGACATTACATCCGGCCGGTCGATGAACCAGGTGATGCGCCGGAAGCCCTGCGCTTCGCATTGCGTGAAGCAGCCGGCTGCAGCGGCGAACAGGCCCATCAACTGGGTGTTCTTGCCCGGTTCGATGCGCACGCGCGTGGTCAGCGTGAAGCGCTGCGGAACTGTCGTGAGGGTCAGTTGCCTGCCGTCGTTCGTGTATTCGCCTGGCGCCAGTTCGCGGCCGTCGATGGCGATGGATTCCAGCTTCAGGTCCTCGCCGTCAAGCACCAGGGGCGCAACCGCATCAGCAGCGGCCGGGTTGCGTTCAAGCGCCAGCGTGGCGCTTACGATGGCATGGTCCTCTATCAGACGGATATCGAGGGCCACCTGCGGGATCAGGAATGCGGGCGGCGTGTAGTCCTTGAGGAAAATCGTCTGGGGTGTGGGTTCGCGCATGGCCTTGAACAATGTTTGGGGGAGGGTAGGTTGGACCGCCCGGCGGTCACAGCGGTCGTCGACCCTATTATGCTCGCCCCATCGTCTTACCTCGCCGGCGCACCGGATGGTGCACCGTATAGCGGGCAGCCTAGCGCCGCGCGCCGGTATTGAACGGCGGGCGCGACAGCCAGACGAAGGCCATGAGGAGCACGGCAATGGCTACGGCCACCCAGTAGATGTCGTTCGTGGCCATGGTGAAGGCCTGGCGCGTGAGCAGCTGGTCCAGACTGGCGGTGATGCGTGACGGTTCCATGCCGGCCTCGGCCAGTTTCTGCACATACTCCTGAGTCTGCGGCGAGGCAATGCTGATGTGTTCTGCCAGCTGCGAGCGGTGTATTGCGCCGCGTTGCTCCCACAGGCTCACGTAGGCCGAGATGCCGAAGCTGCCGATCAGCGTGCGCGTGAAACTCTGCAGGCCGGCGGCGGCGGCGAATTTTTCCGGCGGAATGTTGCTCATGCTCACCGTCATCAGCGGCGCGAAGAACATCGCCACCCCCAGGCCCTGGATGAACTGCGGCATGGCGAAGGTCCAGAAATCCGCATCTGCGGTGAAGTGGGCGCGCCAGTAATACGAGATCGCGAACAGCCCGAAGCACATGGTCGAGAAGATGCGCGGTTCGATGTAGCGCAGGCTGCGACCGACGAAGGGCACCAGCAGCAGGGCCATCAGGCCCGAGGGCGCGAGCACGAAGCCGGCCCATTGCGCGGTATATCCGACATGCGTCTGCAGCCACATCGGCAGGATGATCATGGGTCCGCGCTGGTTCGCCACCGCCAGCGCCATGGCCACTACCGCGATGACGAAATTGCGGTTGCGGAATACCGACAGGTCCACCACCGGATGCTTGTCGGTCAGCTCCCAGATCAGGAACAGCACAAAGCCGATGGCGGCGACGACGCTCAGGCTGACGATGAGATTCGAATCAAACCAGCCGGCATGGTTGCCGGTATCCAGCACGATCTGCAGCGAGCCCACCCACAGCACCAGCAGCATCAGCCCCACCCAATCCAGCGGCAGGCGCACCGTCTTGTTCTCGTGGCCGCTAAGCATGCGCCACACCGTGATGCCGGCGAACAGGCTGACCGGCACGTTCACCAGGAAAATCCAGGACCAGCCGATGTTGTCGGTGATGAAGCCACCCAGCACCGGTCCCAGCACCGGTCCCATTATGGTGGTGGTGGACCACAGGGCCAGTGCCTGTCCGCGGCGCTCGGGTGGGTTGTGCGTCAGCATCAGTGACTGCGAAAGCGGCACCATGAAGCCGCCGGCGGCACCCTGCAGGACGCGGAAGAAAATCATGCTCTCCAGGCTCCAGGCGAAGCCGCTCATGAGCGAAGTCACGCCGAACAGGAATACCGCGCACAGCATCACGCGCACCTGGCCGAAGCGTGCCGCCACCCAGCCGGTCAGCGGCACGGTGATCGCCTGCGCCACGGTGTAGGAGGTTACGATCCATGCGCCCTGGCTGGTCGAGGCGCCCAGGTCGCCGGTAATCGACGGCAGCGACACGTTGCTGATGGTGTTGTCCAGCACCTGCATGAAGTTGATCAGGGCCAGCACCCAGGTGAGGAAGGCGGGCGAGGCGATGACCAGGCTGGCGGGGGAGGGCGCTGATGGCGCTGTGGTTGTGGTGGCCGTCACGCGCAGTCACTCTGCATGACCATCACCGCATTCCGGGACAGCGACATTCAGCGTTTGCCCTGTTCCGCGGGCGGCGTTGCAGTTGCGGTGCCATCCACGCCACCATGAGCGGCAATGATGGCGGCGACGCGCTGTGCGGCCAGCGTATCCATCGGCGATGCCGCCGTTGAGCCCGTGGAGTCCGGCGCCGTCCCGTCCTGCTTGCGACCGGTCTTCGGCAGCCGCTCGCCGTCGCGCTGGTGGGTGTCGACCTCGACGTGCATGGACAGGCCGAGTTGCAGCGGATGTGCGGCAAGTTCCGCGGGGTCGAGCGCAATGCGCACCGGCACGCGCTGCACGATCTTGATCCAGTTGCCCGAGGCATTCTGCGGCGGCAGCAGGGCAAAGGCGCTGCCGGTACCGGCGCTGAAGCCGGCCACCCTGCCGTGATACTCGACGTCGCTGCCGTACAGGTCGGCCCTGAGTTTCACCGGTTGTCCGATGCGCAGCGATGTGAGCTGTCTTTCCTTGAAGTTCGCATCCACCCACACCTGTTCCAGCGGCACTACCGTCATCAGCGCGGCGCCCGGCGCCACGCGCTGCCCGACCTGCACGTTGCGTTTGGCGACATAGCCCGACACCGGCGCCGGCAGCGAGGTGCGCGCATAGGACAGATAGACCTCGCGTACGCGCGCGGCGGCGGCCAGCACGTTTGGATGGCTGGCCACACTGGTGCGGTCGATCAGCGTGCGATGGGCGGCGAGCGCCTGTTCGGTCGTCACGAGCGCTGCCTGCGCGCCGGCCAGCGCATCGCGGGCATGGCCGATTTCTTCCGCGGATACCGCGCCGCTTTCGGTGATGCGTTCGCGTCGCACCAGGTCCTCGCGCGCCTTGGCCAGTTCCGTGCGCCGTTGCGTGATGGCCGCTTCGAGCCCGGCGGTCGAGGCCATCAGATTGCGCACCTCGCGCACGGTGCGCGCCAGCTGGGCCTCGGCACTGTCCAGCGCCACGCGGGATTCCGCCTTGTCCAGTTCGACCAGGGTCTGGCCGGCCTTCACGAACTCGGTGTCTTCGGCAGTGACGGCAGTCACGCTGCCGGCCACCTGCGGTGTGACCTGTACGATGTGGCCGACCACATAGGCATCATCGGTGAATTCGGTGTAGCGGCCGATGAAATGCCACCATACGCCATAGCCGGCGCCGGCCAGCAGGAACACGAGCAGCACGCCGCCGACCAGGCGCTTGCGCCGGCCATTGACGAATTGTCCTGCGTGCCCCGTTTCCGCCGATGCCGTCTTGTCCGATGCGGCGGGCTTTGCTTCTACTGCGCTCATTGCCCTTCTCCCTTTTGCTGCTTTTTTTGTATCACCGGCGTCGCTTGCGCCAGATCTGTTTCGTCAAATCCGCCGCCCAGCGCCTGAACCAGCTTGATGGATGCATCGAAGCGGCGCGCGCGCAGCGCTGCCAGTTGCGTGCGGTATTCGAGCAACTGCATTTCTGCGGCCAGCAGCGCAAGGCGGTTGATCAGCCCGCTCCTGTAGCGCGCCAGGGTCATGCGATAGGCCTCATCCGCCGCGGCAAGCCCCAGTTCGTTCTCGCCGCGCTGCGCGTCGATGGAGCGCAGTGCAGTCACTTCACCCACGACTTCGCGCAGGGCTTCGACGATCAGCGCGTTGTAGCGCTCCACGTTCGCGTCGTAGTCGGCATCGCGTATGGCGAGCGTGCCCTTGAGGCGCGTGCTGCCAAACAGCGGCAGGCGCACCGCGGGTCCGAAGCCGTACAGATGGCTGCCGGAGCTGAGCAGGGTGGCCAGGCCCAGGCTTTGCAGGCCGACGTAGGCGGCAAGATTGATGTTCGGATAGAAATCGGCCTTCGCCGTGTCGATGTCCTGTTGCGCAGCCTCCACGCGCCAGCGGCTGGCGATGACATCGGCGCGGCGCCCCACCAGATCGGCGGGCAGGGCCGAGGGCAGCATGGCATCAGCCAGGTTCTGCAGGCGCGGCGCCTGGATCGCCAGGCCGCGGTCCGGTCCTTTGCCCAGCAGCGCGGCAAGCTGGTGGCGCGTCAGCGTAATGGCCTCCTCGACGCGCAGGATGCGCGCGCGCGCCGCGGGGATTTCCGCTTCCGAGCGCTTGGCGTCGATGGCCGTGTCGAGGCCGCTGGCCAGGCGCGCGCGCGCCAGCGAAAGCATGGTTTCATGCTGCACCAGCGAAGTCTTCTCGATGCCGAGCAGGTCGAATTGCAGTGCCAGTTGCACGTAGACGCGCGCCACCGTCGCAGACAGCGCCAGTCGCGCGGCATGCACATCGGCCTCTGCCGCCTTCAGACGGCCGAGCTCCGCGTCCAGCGCGTGGCGGTTGCGGTCCCAGAAGTCCAGCTCATGGCTGAAGTCGAACGACAGGTGATGCACGGTGATTTCGCGGCCGGCGAGGTTGGATGAGCTGGCGCCGCGCGCCGAGGCGCGCTGGCGTGTGACATTCGCGCCAACGGTGCTGGTGATGCCCAGGCGCGAATCGGCAATCGCGGCGGTGGCGGCGATAATTTCCACGCGGGTGCGCGCGATTTGCAGCGAGGGGCTGTCCTTGAGTGCCTCTTCGATCAGCGTGTCGAGCTGTGGGTCACCCAGTGCCCGCCACCAGGCCCGGCCGGGCCATGCCGCCGGCGACAATCGCGCGCCGGCCAGTGATTGCGACGCGGCGAGTGATGCCGGGTCATTGCGCTTCGATTGTGGTTCGATGCCTTCGAAGTTGATGCAGCCGGCCATGAAGGCAGCGGATAGTGCCGCCGCAAGCGCACGTAGACCAGGCGCGCGCAGGGTGGAGGCCCGCAGGGCGTTATCAGCCATTGGCACTCATCCGGCCGAGCAGGTCCTGCAACTGTTTTACTTCCTTTTGCGTGAAACCCTCCAGCAGGCGGTTGAGCACGCGCACCTGGGCATGAATAATCTTAGGCCGCAGTGCCTTGCCCGATGCCGTGAGTTCCAATTGGATGCTGCGCCGGTCATCCGGCGTGCGCACGCGGCGCAGAAACCCCTTTTTCTCCAGGCGGTCGATCAGGCGCGTCATGCCGCCCGGGTCGTAGCGCATCAGCTTGCACAGATCGCCGGCGGTGCTGGCATTGCCATCGGCGAGGTTGAGGATGATCGCCCACTGCGAGGAACTGATGTCGTAGGGTGCCAGTTCCTGCTCCAGCGCCAGGATGTACGTCTTTCGCGCACGCGCAATGAAAAACCCCGCGGCTTCGCGCGGCTGGAAGGTTTTCGGATCGTAAATGCCGGTCAAGGGTGCACCATCGAACGTACCATCGGGGGGCATGCAGGAAGCTGGATCAACGCCCAGTCAATTTACTTGCCTAAGCAAGTATTGTCAAAGCAGGGGTATTCCGGAGGAGGATGTTTGCGCTGTGGCGAAAGGCCGCGAACAAGCAAAAAGGCCGTTTCAGCAGGGCTGAAACGGCCTTTTTATAGTGATTACAATTTGTTTTTAAGTGCTTTTAAAAAGCCGACTTTAAATCCATATTGATCACAATGGTCTGAAAGCTGCCGGTGCTCAGGCCACTTTGCGCAGCAGGCTGGTCACGGCATCCATGACGCGCTTGCCGCCGGAGCGGTCGTCGGTTTTCTGCGCTTCCTGGCCGAAGTGCTTGCGCTGCGCTTCGCGTTCCGCTTCCCATGAGGTCAACGGTGCGGCATTGCCGCCTGAAGCCGGCGCGCCCCTGCGGGCAGCACCAGGCGCTGAGCGGCTGTTGCTCCATTCACCACTGCGGCTGCCGCCGTTGCCACCACCGCCACCACCGCCATTGCGGTCGCTGCCACGGCCTGCATATCCACCACCATTGCCGGCACCCTGTCCACTGCGGCGAGCCGCCTGAGGCTGGCCACCGGGCCGTCCGCCACGTGCAGGCTGGCCGCTGCGCGGCTGGCTGTCGCGGGACGAATTGTTACGCGAAGGCTGACCACCACGTGACGGCGCGCCGCGCTTTTTCTCGGCTGATGCGCGGAAGCTCTGTGTCGGTTCGAAACCGGGGACAACCTGCTGGTCGATGCGCTTGCCGATCAGGCGCTCGATTGCGCTGAGCAGCGAGCGGTCTTCACCGCACACCAGCGACACTGCATCGCCGGATGCGCCGGCACGGCCGGTACGGCCGATGCGATGCACGTAATCTTCCGCCACGTTCGGCAGGTCGTAGTTCACCACATGCGGCAGGGCATCAATGTCGATGCCGCGCGCCGCGATGTCGGTGGCGACCAGCACCTGCACCTGGCAGTCCTTGAAGCGCTTCAGTGCCTTCATGCGCTGCGGCTGGCTTTTGTTGCCATGGATGGCGTCAGAATCAATACCGTCGTCGGTGAGCTGCTCGGCGAGGCGGTTCGCGCCATGCTTGGTCTTGCAGAACACCAGCACCTGCTGCCAGCTATGCGTCTTGACCAGATGCGCCAGCAGGGCGCGCTTCTTGTCCTTGTCCACCGGATGCACAATCTGCGTGACCAGTTCGATCGGCGCATTGCGGCGCGCGACTTCCACCAGCGCCGGGTCGCGCAGGAAGGCGGCGGAGAGCTGGCGGATTTCGTCGGAGAACGTGGCCGAGAACATCAGCGTCTGGCGCTCTTTCGGCAGCAGCGCGACGATGCGGCGGATGTCATGGATGAAGCCCATGTCGAGCATGCGGTCGGCTTCGTCCAGCACCAGGATCTCGATATTGCGCAGATCAATGGTGCGCTGCTGCACGTGATCAAGCAGGCGGCCGGGTGTTGCGACCACGATGTCCACGCCGCGGCGCAGGGCCTGTACCTGGGGATGGAAACCAACGCCGCCGTAAATGGTGGTCGAGGTCATTTTCATGTGGCGGCCGTAGTTCTTGACGCTGTCCTGCACCTGCGCGCACAACTCGCGCGTGGGTACCAGGATGAGCGCACGCACGGGGCGGCGCGGTGCGTTGCTGGCTTTTTCGCCGAGGCGGAACAGCAGGGGCAGCGTGAAGCCGGCGGTCTTGCCGGTGCCGGTTTGCGCGGCGCCCAGCAGGTCGCGGCCTGCCATCACCACGGGAATGGCCTGGGCCTGGATCGGGGTCGGGTCGGTGTAGCCCTGCTCGGCAACGGCGCGCAGCAGTTCTGCCGACAGGCCGAGGTTGGCAAAGCCGGCGGCGGTGGCTACGGTGTTCGGGATTACTGCGTTGGAAACAGCAATAACGGGGCTTGAGGGCACAGTGCCCTCGGTCTTTGACGACTGAGTAATGACAATCTCCTGAGGTATCGGCCTGTGAAAACCCATTGAAGGACTTTCCAAACCGGTTCAGGCAGATGAATTACTACTTAAGGGAATTCGGGGAGCAGACTGATAAAACAGAGCAACCGCGAAGA
This sequence comes from Bordetella parapertussis, assembly GCA_945885335.1. Classification (GTDB taxonomy): domain Bacteria; phylum Pseudomonadota; class Gammaproteobacteria; order Burkholderiales; family SG8-39; genus CAIYPG01. Next base: position 31,254 of record CAMCYY010000002.1, on the reverse strand, counting down.
GGCTGGAACGCTAACCGGATGATGCGTATCGCAAACCTTGGCGCGGAGTATATACAGATTTGGCCGGCACGTCGCTTTTTGTTGCAACGCACCCTTTTGCTGGAAATACCTGTTTTTGCACTACTTCTTTTCCCAGTTCGTGATGTCGTCGAGTTTCACCTCATAGCCGACGTTTTTCGGCCCCAGATCGGCCAGTCGCGCGACTTCTGCTTTGCGGAACACTTCTGCCAGTTCCATGCTGAGCTTGGCCAGTGCAGCAGGGTCCGGCTTGATCACGGCATTGTTTTCCACGCGCAGGAAAGCGCGGCCGAGGAGTTCGATGTAAATCAACTGGTCCAGCGAGGTGCTGGAGGAGGGAGCTGCTGCGGGATTGGCGACGGGAGCGTTCATGACGGAGCCTTTGGCGAAATTACGGTGGATGCCCGCTACTGTACGCGAAAAGCCCATTCGGCCCGGTGACCTCGCCACCAACGTCACACGGGACATCACAATCGCGTCACTTAATGCCTTTAATCCGCGATGTTGCCGTTCGCCCTTCGTCCCATGCATGCCGCATGTCGGCCCAAGCTACTGTAATCATTCGCGATTAAAAACATCCGTGGCCAGTGGATCCGAGGCTCGTTTCTTGCATCTACTCCCATATTGGTGTCATCCGGTACCGATAATCTACTGGGAGTTAATTCATATGAGAACCATCCAGAAGGGCTTTACGCTGATCGAACTGATGATCGTCGTTGCGATCATCGGCATCCTGGCAGCGGTTGCATTGCCTGCGTACCAGGACTACACCGTCCGCGCCAAAGTGTCCGAGTTGATCCTCGCCGCCTCCAGCGCACGCACCGCGATTGCCGAGAAGCTGCAGTCCGATCCGGCCGCAACTGCGTCCATGGGCGTCGGCGTCACCATCAACGTCGTCGGCAAGATCGCCACGGCTAGCGTCAGCGATGCAGGCCTGATCGTTGTGACCGGCAGCACCGCCAGCACATCCACCGGCCAGGCCGTCACGCTGACCGTGACCCCGACCGCGAACACCTCGACCGGCACCATCACCTGGTCTTGCGCAGGCACCCCGGGCAAGTACATGCCCGCCACCTGCCGCTAAACCCGGTCGCTGCATGAAAAAGCCCCTCTCCGGAGGGGCTTTTTTTTGGCCGGGTTTCCCCGGTCTGTTCTAAAGCCCGGCGACAAACTCCTCGATCATCGCATTTACCTCGACCGGCTTTTCCGTTGGCGGAAAATGGCCCGCACCGGAGAGCTTCACGTACTTCGAGCCTGGCACCGCCTCGTGGATTTCCTTCTCGTACTCCGGCGGATTGTTCGGATCGTCGATGCCGCGCAGCAGCAGCAGCTTCGGTTTCAGCGTGGCAATGCGGTCGCGCACATCGAAGGCGTCGATGGTTTTCAGGTCGTGCAACTGTGACAGCGGCCCGATCTGCAGGTGGCGTTCCATGAGCTTTTTCTTCAGTCCTGGTTCAACGAATTTCATGGCATGGTCCTGGAAGGCCACCCATTCCTCGTACACCTTGGGGTCCTGCGCGGCCTTCACGCGCAAATCGTAGGCGCCCGGCGGCCGTGTCTTGGGGCGCATTGCTACGGTCATGATGAAAATGCCCTTCACCTCGTCCGGGTAGTCGAGCGCGTACTGCAGCGCGATGGATGCCCCGAGCGTGAAGCCCGACAGCACCAGGTCTTTCTTCTTGCCCTGCGCCCACAGCCAACCGCGCACCCATTCGGTGTAGGCCTTCACGTCCGGGCAGGGCGACCCTTCCAGGTGCCCCGGCAGGGTGGGGGCCAGGCTACCGGGGAAATGTTGGAGCTGGTATTGAAAGCAGTCGGCGCAGGCACCGGCACCTGGGCCGTGGATGAATACGAGTTGCGGCATGGATGATCTCCTTTATTGTGGTCCAGGGGCTGTTCCTGTTGCGACCGCCGTGTTGTTTTTGGCTGTGTACTGATTTGGGGTGGCGGCGCGGCAGCTTCGGATCCGTGCCGAATATTAGCCTTCATCGTGATTTCATGGTCGGGCGTCAGGCCGGTTAGAATCCGGGTAGAGGAGAGGCCAATCCGTCATGACGGTGGCGAATATAGGCAAGGGCTGCAGCAGACGGCCTCCGGCGCGCCGATCGCAGTTCACGATCACCGCAGCTGGCGCCGGCAAGATAAACCCAAAACCTGAAAACGAGGAGTCGTTACATGGATTTCGCAATCGAAGAAACTGCAGAACAGAAGGCATTCCGCGCCGAGGTGCGCACATTCCTTGAGAAGAACATGCCCGACGGCATGGAGCACCACACTGACCCTGTCGACCAGCCGCGCGAGCAATATGAATTGCGCCGCGAGTTTGGCCGCCGCCTGGGCAAGAAAGGCTGGCTCTACCCGAACTTCCCAAAGGAATATGGCGGCTCTGACATGTCCGCTGACAATGTCATGGTGCTGAGCGAGGAGCTGGCAAGCGTCGGCTCGGCCCTGCCGCCCTATTACGACTCCGGCGCACGCATGGGCGCGCCCACCATCCTGGTGTGGGGCACTGAAGAACACAAGAAGCGCTTCCTGCCGATGTTTTTTCGCGGCGATATCCGCACCTGGCAACTGCTCTCCGAGCCGGGCGCAGGTTCCGACCTTGCAGGCATCAAGACGACGGCGATCCGTGATGGCGACCACTACGTCGTCAACGGCCAGAAGATGTGGGTGGGCAGCGCGCATGGCGCCGAATACTCCTGGACCATTCTAGTCACCGATCCCAAGGGCGAACGTCACAAGAACCTGTCCTGGTTCATGATTCCGATGAACCTGCCGGGCATCACCGTGCAGCCCATGGACGTTCTGGCCACGGGCGGTGAGGGTGGCGCCGGCGGCGGCTGCAAGAACGCGGTGTTCTTCGACAACGTGCGCGTGCCTGCCGAGAATCTCGTCGGCGGTGAGAATAATGGCTGGAAGGTGGCCACCACCCACCTTGAGGTCGAGCATGGCGGCACCGGCCGCTTGAACGACCGCCGCGTGATCTACGAATTCATCGAGTTCTGCAAGGAGTCGCATGACGGCCATCGCATCGCCGATGATCCGGATGCACGCGCGCAGATCGCCGAGCTCTACATCGAAGCCGAGATCACGCGCCTGTGGGCGCTCCGCAACCACTGGCTGTCGCATGCGCACAAGCAGCGCACCTACGAAGGCCCGCAGTACAGCCTGCGCCGCAAGCTCTCCAGCCTGGACATCTCGGAAAGAATGCTGCGGATTGCCGGCCCCTACGCGCTGACCACGGACGAACGCTGGGCACCGCTGAAGGCGGCGATCGAATACTTCCAGCGCGATGCCATCACCTCGCTGCATCCTGGGGCCACGACCGACATCCAGAAGGTCATCATGGCGCGGCGCATGGGTACGGGCGGCCGCGAGCGCGAACAAGCCGGCAAGCTGAAATAAGGGGATAACAATGGACTTTTCACTGAACGAAACGCAGCAACTCATCCAGAACGCGGCGAAGGACTACGTCAGCACCTCCTGCTCGCGCGACATCCTGCTCAAGATCGATCGCAATCCAGTTGAAATCATGGGCAAGCACTGGAAGGAAATGTCGGAAATGGGCTGGACCGGCATGGCCATCCCGGAAGCCTACGGCGGCAGCGGCAATTCGATGACCGATGTGGCGGTGCTGTTCGAGGAACTGGGCATGGGCCCGGTGCCTGGCCCGCTATTCACCTCGGCGGTATTGAGCGCGCGCATTCTCCTCGAGGCCGGCAGTGAAGCGCAGAAAAAAGCGTTGCTGCCTGGAATTGCCGAAGGCAAGCGCGTGTTTGCGCTGGCCATGACTGAAGCGCGCTATGGCTGGGCACCCGAGAACGTGCACATGAAGGCAAAAAAGGAGGGCGCTGACTTTGTGCTCTCCGGCACCAAGCTGTTCGTTGAAGATGCTGAATACGCCACCGACCTGCTGGTGGTTGCAGGCATCGAAGGCGACCAGGGACTCAGCCTGTTCCACGTTGATGTCAAGGCCAAGGGCGTTGCCATCCGTCCGCTCAAGGGTTTCATGGTCGGCATGGGCGAAATCGTGCTCGACAAGGTGAAGGTGTCGGGTGCTTCCGTCATCGGCGGCGCAGGCCAGGCGGCAGCGCCGCTGGACCGTGCCATGCTGGCCGCCGTGCCGGTGCTGTGCGCCTACAAGGTCGGCGGCTGCAAGCGCGTGTACGACATGTCGCTGGCCTATGCCGGTGAGCGCAAGCAGTTCAACACCGTGATTGGCCGCTTCCCGCGCGTGCAGGACCACCTCATCTACGCCGTCAATGCGCTCGACTCGGCGCGCTGGACCACCTACGAAGCGCTGTGGAAGCTCGACACCGGCATGGATGCCGCCGCCAGCGTGCACGTGGCGAAGTCCGTGGCTTCGGAGAGCTACATGACCGCAACCGACATGGCCCATGAGGTGCATGCCGGCATTGGCGTGCTGCGCGAGTACGGCCTCACGCTGCACACCAAGATGTCGCGCTCGCTGTACCACACGCTGGGTTCACCGTCGCTGCATCGCAAGCGACTGGAAAGTGCGCTGGCACTGACGCCGGCCTGACCGGAATGTTGTAGATCACGCGGCCTGCCGGAACGCATTCCGGCAGGCCGTTTTGCATTATTGTGATCAAAATAAAGAATTCCTATCAATTAAATAGCGTATTCCCACGTTAATTGTGATCAGATAAAAATGCCACTCCTGAAACGCCCCGGCCAGCCCGACCTGCACTACACGCTGGATGACTACACCGATCCCTGGCGCAACGCGCCTTACCTGATCCTGCAGCACGGTTTCGGCCGCTCGGGCCGGTTCTGGTATAGCTGGGTGCCCTACCTCGCGCGCTTCTACAAGGTGGTGCGTCCGGACATGCGCGGCCTCGGCCAGTCTTCGGCGGACTTTGATCTCGCGACCGCGTTTACGATGGACAACTGCGTTGCCGATGTGGCCGCCATCATCGATCACCTTGGCGTGGATTCAGTGCACTTCGCCGGCGAATCCATGGGCGGCATCCTCGGCATGGTGCTCGCCGCGACGCATCCGGCGAAGGTGCGCACGCTGACGCTGGTCTCCAGTCCGGTGTTCATCGGCTCCTCCACCAAGCAAACGTACTCGCTGGGGTATGCCTCTCAGGAAGAGGCGCAGCAGAAAATGGGCATGCAGGCCTGGGTCGCTGCGACGAACCGCACCACGCGCTTTCCGCCCTCGGCTGATCCGGGCCTGCTCGCCTGGTACGAGGAGGAGTTCGCGCGCAACCGCCCCGAGGTGCAGAAGGCCATGGCCGACCTGTTTCACGGCATCAGCGCCGAACCTTATCTGCCGAAAATCGAGGCGCCGGTGCTGGGCCTCTATCCCACTGACGGTCCCATCACCACGGCTGATCAGGAAGCCATCCTCATCTCGAAGATCAGGAACCTGCGCATGATCCACATGCCTTCGAGCTTTCACAAGGTGCAACTGGTGTTCCCCGCCGCCTGCGCCACGCACCTGCTGCACTTCGCGGCACAGTACGACGGCATCCCCTGTCGCGAGAACTGACGGTCTGCGGCCGCGGCAACCCCGTAGAATCGGCTCGCATCGTTTTCCCGTTGCATGAAATGAGTTCCACGCAACAAGAAATGGAAATGGCAAACCCCATGCGCAAATTGCACCTGATGCTGTCCGTCGTTGTCCTTGCCTTCTCCGGCACCCTGCACGCACAGAATGCCGCCAAGGCACCGGCGACGCCGGCCGCCGTCGCTCCCGCAACATTCACCTGGGGCCTGTCGCCGCAAAGCCAGTGCCGTATCAAGCCCGATCCCGCCGGCTGCACGATGCGAGCCCAGATCACCCTCAACCCCTGCGTGCAGCGCGCCGTCGCAGCCACGCTCACGGTCACGGTGTCCTATTCGGAAAACGGTCGCAAGGATACCCAGACCACCACCTCGAACTGGAGTGGTAACGCATGCCAGATCGATCTGGTTGAAGACGCGGGCGGAAAAATTGTGGGCGGCAACGTCAGCGCCACGGCCACCGTGACGCTGAGCAACGGTGCAACCCACAGTGACAGGAAGACTGATGTCTATTGGGGCAACAACCCGGCCGCGAAGGACGTGCGCAGCCTGATTGCGAATCCGACCTACGCTGCGGTAGCCTACGACCGCTCGAAGTTCAAGCAATTCGATGCGAACGGGCGTCCCGTGTTCAGCAAGGGCTTCGGCGTCATGTTGCTGCCGGCGCCGGATGCCGAGCAGGTCTGGCATTGGCGGCGCAATGTCACTGACGGCAAGGCGAAGCTCGACGCCGCATGGGCCGGCGCCCGGACCTATCCGGACAAGATGCGCAAGAACGGCCATCCGAAGCTGCCCGACTTCAGTGCAAAAGAGCTCAGATTGTTCGCGCTGCAAAGCCTGGTCAGCGAGTTGTACTACGTGCCGAACACGAACGGCCGGCAATGGATACCCAACCCGAAGCGATCCGATTACGCTGAGCGCCTGGCCAGAATCGAAGACGCTGTCGCCGCAGGCCAGCCGCCTGCGGATTGGTGATTGCATCCTGAATTTGTCCTGATTCTGGCAAAGTACAGGTTACGACCCTTCAAGAGGTCGCCTGCGTGTTAAATCCACAAAAGAGGAAAGCCCCATGAACGAACTGTCAGGCAAGGTTGCGCTCATTACCGGCGCGGCAAAGAATATCGGGCGCTCGATTGCGCTGTCGCTCGCGGCCGATGGTGCGGCAGTAGGCGTGAACACGCGCGCCTCGCGCAGCGAGGCCGACCAGGTTGCAAATGAAATCCGCGGTGCCGGCGGCAAGGCCGAGGTATTCATGGCCGACGTCGCAGACCCTGCTGCAGTGCAGGCCATGGTTGATGGGGTGATCAATAAATTCGGTCGCCTCGACATCCTGGTGCTCAATGCAGCCCACCGCAACGAGGTGCCCTTTCTGGACATGGACTTCGAGGAGTGGCGTCGGGTCATGTCGATCACGCTCGATTCCACCTTTCTTTGCATCAAGGCGGCGCTGCCGCACCTGATCAAGGCAGGCGGCGGTGACATCATCACCTTCGGCGGCGCCAAGGCGCTGTCCAGTTCGGCCAACCGCGTGCATGTTGCCGCCGCCAAGCACGGCGTCGTCGGCCTGACGCGCACCCTGGCAAAAGAGGTGGCGCAATACGGCATACGCGTGAACTGCGTATCGCCCGGTCCCATTGCCACCAGCCGCCCGGCGGGACGCGCCGACCACAAGACGCAGACCAACGGCATTCCGCTCGGACGACTCGGCGGGCCTGATGAAATCGCCGCCATGGTGCGTTTCCTGTGCGGCCCCGGCGGCAAGTTCATCACCGGGCAGACCATGCACGTCAATGGCGGCACGCAGATGACTTCCTGAGTCGCCGGGTTACGGCTTGCGTGGCTCACGACAACACCAAAGGAGGATTCCATGCCAGTGCTTGAGCACAAGGGTGCATCGATCTACTACGAGGAGTACGGCCGGGGTTTCCCCATTCTTACTTTCGCCCCGGGCGGGCTGCTGTCGCATATCGCCGCCTGGAGCAAACCGCAGTCGCCGATCAACCCGGCCACCGAGTGGGCCGATCACTTCCGCGTCATTGTCATGGACCAGCGCAACGCGCCCGAAGGCCGCTCGCATGCGCCCATCACGGCGGCAGACAACTGGGATACCTTCGCCGCTGACCACATCGCGTTGCTCGATCACCTGAAGATCGACAAATGCCATCTCTATGGCCAGTGCATCGGCGGCCCCTTCATCATGGGTCTCCTGAAGGTGGCGCCCGAGCGCGTGGCCTGCGCCGTTGCGGCACAGCCCAACGGCCGCATGGGACCGCTGGCACCGGGCCGCTCGGCGCGCTTCAACGAATGGGCCGCGGCGCTGAAGAACCACCCGGAACTCAACGAGGACGTGCTCGACGCCTTCTACCGCAACATGTATGCCGCAGGCTACATCTACAGCGTGGGTCCCGACTTCATGGACAGGTGCAACACGCCCGTCATGGTGATGGCGGGCAACGACGATGCACACCCCTATGCGCTGTCCGAGGACATGGCGAAGCGCCTGCCCGATGTGGAGTTCATTGCCGAGTGGAAGTCAGGCCCCGCGCTGGAGGCGGCACGGCCGCGGGTGAGGGCGTTTCTGAAAAAGCACACGCCGGTCTAGCCTCAGTTCTTCCTGAAATTCGGCAGCCATTTGCGCAGCGTCGCAAACAGCGCCTCGCGTTCGACCGGTTTGGTGAGATAGGCGATGGCGCCGGCCTGGCTGGCGGCCAGGGGCGATCCATGGCAGTCTGTCGGCAAAGGATCCGGGGAAAGGGTCTGGCAAAAAATGGCCCAAATCCACGAGGAGCGCCGCATGCAGCCCGTCTACAGCTACGACCACATCCATCTGCGCACGCGCGACCCGGAAGGCACGATCGCGTTTTACGAAAAAATGTTCGACGCGAAGCGCGTCGAATTCGTCCAGTCGAACGGCGTCCCGCGCGTGGACCTCGACCTGAACGGACTCACGATCTTCATTGCGGAAATCGCGCAAGACGCCGTGATGCCGACCGCCCCGGCCGAGTCCTACATCGGCCTCGACCACATCGGGCTGCGCGTGAATGATGTGGATGCCGCCGCCCTCGAACTCAAACGCCGCGGCGCCGTCATCATCAAGGAACCCGTCACGATCCGCCCCGGCGTGCGCATCGCCTTCGTGCAGGGCCCGGACAATGTGCGCATCGAGCTGCTGCAGCGCACCGTCATTGAAATATCGGAGGCGGCGGGTCGCTAGGCAGCAAGCCGGGCGGCAGGCAACAGCGGGATTATTCCCGCCGTTGCCGGCTGCGGCAGCGGAGACGGGCCGGGATTGGCGTAGCATGCGGGTCTTTCGCCCGCCGGTGGGCGGCATTTCGTTGCGTGGGGTGTGCGTGAACCACTCCCGGACACCATGGTCTATCTGACGCATGTCATCAAAAATCCAGCGCGCCCTCGCGCATTTTTCGGAAAAGCGCCACCAGCTCGCGGCCGCGGTACGCCGCCATCCGGTGCGCGCCGCGCTGCTGCTGCCCGGGCTTTTTCTGCTCTACGTGCTGGTGCTGGTGCCCCTCACCCCCAGCATCGGCGACCTGCGCAAGGTGAAGGCCGAAACGCCTTCGGTTTTGATGTCCGCCGACGGCGTGGTGCTGGCCGAGTACGGCCGCATCAACCGCCAGTGGGTCACGCTGGATGAAATTGCGCCCAGCGTCATCGATGCCCTCATCGCCACCGAAGACCGCCGCTTCTATGAACATGGCGGCATTGATTTCTACCGCACCGCCGGGGCGATGCTGCGCACGTTCGCCGGTGACACACAGGGTGGCTCCACGCTGACACAGCAGCTGGCGCGCAACCTCTATCCCGAGGACATCGGCCGCGCTCTCAGCATCACGCGCAAGCTCAAGGAGGCGATCACTGCGATCAAGATCGAGTCGGTGTACTCCAAGCGCGAAATCCTGGAGACCTACCTCAACACCGTGCCCTTTTTGTACAACGCCTTCGGCATCGAAATGGCCGCGCGCACCTATTTCGACAAGACCGCCATGCAACTGGATGTGCTCGAGGCGGCCACGCTCATCGGCATGTTGAAGGGCACCAATGTCTATAACCCGGTACGTCATCCGGAGCGCGCGCTGCAGCGGCGCAACCTGGTGCTGGCGCAGATGGCAAAGTCCGGCAAGCTCCCGGCGGCAAAATCCGTCGGTAGGCCGGCCGCAAAAGACAGAACCGGGAGCAAAGGCGCAGGCAGTCCCAAAGGCATTGAAGCGGCCGTCTCGAAAAATGGCCTCGATGCCGCCCAGTTCGACGCGCTCGCAGCGCTGTCCAAACGTCCGCTGGGTCTGGATTTCGACAGGCGTGCCGACTCCTCCGGCCCCATACCGCATGTGGCCCAGCAGTTGCGCACCTGGCTTGCCGCCTGGGCCGACGAGCGTGACTTCAATATCCATGCCGATGGTCTGGTGGTGCGCACCAGCATCGACTCCCGGCTGCAGAAATGGGCCAATGAGGCGGTGACCAGACAACTCGCCGAGCTGCAGAAGCTGGCCGACGCGCGCGGCAAGCCTGGCCAGAAGCGTGGCGAGGAAAAGCCGCCTTTGCAGGCGGGCTTCCTGGCTCTCGATCCGCGCAACGGCGCCATCAAGGCCTGGGTGGGCAGCCGCGACTTCGCCACCGAGCAGTTCGATCATGTCAGCCAGGCGCGTCGCCAGCCTGGTTCCACGTTCAAGCCGTTTGTCTACGGTGCCGCTTTCATGCAGGGCCTGGGGCCTGAGACCACGCTCATCGACCAGGCTGTGGCCATCACGTTGCCCAGCGGTGACGTGTGGACGCCGAGCGACGACACGGCGCCTTCCGGCCTGCCCATGACGTTGTACGAGGGGCTGGCCTATTCAAAGAACACGATCACCGCACAATTGATGGAGAAGGTGGGGCCCGCGAACGTGGCGCGTCTTGCGCGCGCCCTTGGCGTACGCGCCAGCAAGCTCGATCCGGTGCTGTCGCTGGCGCTGGGCACCAGCCCGGTCACGCTGCGCGAAATGGTCGCAGCCTACGGTGCCATCGCCAATGAGGGGCATTACATCGAGCCCCTGCTCGTGACACGCATCGAAAATCGCAATGGCGTGGTGCTGGAATCCTTCGCCTCAATCATCGAACCCGAGGCAGCCATGCCACGCGAGCATGTGCTGGCGCTGGTGAATGCCATGCGCGGCACGGTGGTCATGGGCACCGGCGCCGCGATCCGCTCCCGCTACGGCATCGAGGCCGATGTCGCCGGCAAGACCGGCACCACCCAGGAAAACACCGACGGCTGGTTCATTCTCATGCATCCGCAGCTGGTGGCCGGCGCCCGAGTCGGGTTCAATGACAACCGCGTGACCATGGGGTCCTGGGGACAGGGGGCACGCAGCGCGCTGCCCATGGTGGGTGAGGTGTTCCAGCGGGCGCTGCAGAACCGCCTTATCGATGCGGATGCCGAATTCAATGTGGCACGCACCTCGCACAAGGCCGAGCCGCCGCTGCCGGATCCGGTGAAGGGCATCATCGATTTCCTGCGCGGGATCTTCCAGTAGACGGGCTGGCAATAGCGGCAGGCGTGCAACAGGAGCGGATCGGATTGCCCGGCAGTGTCCGGATCATTGAACTTGGCAATCCCCTCGGGCGGCTGCGCGTGCAGCCCCGAAAATGAACCTGCGGCAAAAAATGCAGTCTGACGCATCTCCAATGACACAGGGTTCCTGCACCATGACGCCAGTCGAAGTCAAAGCCATCGTGACCGTCAGCCTGCTTGCTGCCTTCGTGGATGGTGACAAGCATGATCGTGAGCGCGCCGAAATCAAGCGTATTGCCATGGGCCTGGCTGGTGATGAAGGTGTCAACCTGCCCTCGCTGTACCAGGACGTGCTGATGAAGCGCGTGTCGCTGGCTTCGGTGGCGGGTGACCTCGCTTCGGTCGAGGCAAGGCAACTGGCCTACGAGATGGCCGTGTGCGTCTGCGATGCCGACGGCAGGCAGTCCGAAGCAGAGCAGCGCTTCCTCGAAGGCGTTCGCAGCACGCTGGGCCTTGAGGCTTCGAGTGCGGGGCAGTTCCTGCGTGCCGCCGATGAAATGGCCGACGTGCCGCTGGCTGCAACTGCCGCGGCTGTCGCGGCGGCGCCGGCAGCGGTGCCTGCGTCCAATCCGGTCAACGATGCCGAACTCGATCGCATGATTCTCAATGCCGCCATTCTCAACGGCGCGCTGGAACTGCTGCCCGAATCACTGTCCACCATGGCTATCATTCCGCTGCAGATGAAGCTGGTGTACCGCATCGGCAAGCAGCACGGCTACGAGCTCGACCGTACCCATGTGAAAGATTTTCTGGCCACCGCCGGTGTCGGTCTCACCTCGCAGTTCCTGGAGCAGGCCGGACGCAAGCTGTTGGGCGGGCTGTTCGGCCAGCTCGCCGGCGGCATGGGGCGCGGACTGGCAAAGCAGGCAGTGAGTTCGGGCATGAGCTTCGCGAGCACCTATGCACTGGGCCATGTCGCCAAACGCTACTATGCCGGCGGTCGCACGCTGAACGCACAGACGCTGAAGGACGTGTATGCCTCGGTGGTGCAGGAAGGGCGCAACATCCAGTCGCAATACCTGCCGGCCATCCAGGACAAGGCGCGTACCCTGAATCCATCCGAGGTGCTGGCCATGGTGCGCGGCGCCTGAAGATTATTATCGAATTCGAGAAAAGTACTAATACATAGAAACATCAATGAATAAAATGTAATCACGCATCAAAATTCTGTGTGCCGATTCACAGCCTGTGGCGGGCGCAAAAATGTGCGCCCCCGCGGTCCGGGGCGCCGTCGTTCAGTTTGCAGTCGATTACACTCCGGTCATGCATCTGACTGTCTCGCACCTAATTTCCCGGCTCCCGCCTTGAACGCCATCGTCCTCACGCTCGCAACCGGCGTGTTCGCGTTCAGCGCGGTCACCTCCGCGCGCATGCAACTCTCGCTGTTCGCCCTCGACCTGGGCGCGCAGCCTGCCGAGGTGGGCATCCTGTATGCGGCACAGTTTGCATTTCCGCTGCTTCTGGCCTGGCCCATTGGACGCTGGGCCGATCGAATCGGATCACGCGGGCTGTTGATGGGGGGGCTGGTGGCCGGCACTGTCGGCATGGTGCTGCCCTGGGCATACCCGAACATGATTGCGCTGTACGCAGCCAGCCTGCTCAGCGGACTGTCGTTTGCGTTCTCCAGCGTGCTGATCCTCAATCTGGCCGGCCTGCTCAGCACGCCCGAAACCCGCGCGCGCAACTTCGCCAACATCAGCATGGCCGGCTCCGCCGCGAATGTGCTGGGGCCGCTGATCGCGGGCTTTGCCATTGACCATGCCGGCCAGCAGATCGCCAGCCTCTGCTCCGCAGGCCTGTCGCTGGTGGCGCTGGGGCTGCTGATGGCGTGGGGCCGCGCACTGCCGGCCGCCAGCGCGAGAGGCAAGGGCGGTGCCAACGCAGGTGCAAAGAGCTCTCTGCGCGAGCGGCTCTCGGATCGCAAGTCTGCGGGCGTCATTCTCGTGAGCTGTCTGCTGCAGACGGCTACCGATCTCTTCTCGCTGTACCTGCCCGTTTATGTCTATGGGCTGGGCATATCGGCCACCACCATCGGCATGATCATTGCCAGTTATTTTGTCGCGGCATTTTCGGTGCGTCTTTTCATTCCCCAGCTCATTGCCCGCATGGGCGAAGGCCGGCTGCTCACCATCTCGTTGTTCATGGGCGCGTTGAGCTTCGCGCTTATCCCCCTGTTCGAACAACCGGTATTGCTGGGCATGGTTGCCTTCATTTTCGGTATAGGCATGGGCGGTGGTCAGCCACTCACCCTCATCGTTTTATTCAGCCGGGCGCCGGAAGGCCGTTCCGGCGAAACGGTGGCGCTGCGCCAGACCGCGAACAACCTCATGCGTGTTACCGCGCCGCCCTTGTTCGGCCTTGTCGCCGCCGCCGCCGGCCTGTGGGGCGTGTTCATGCTCAGCGCGCTGGTGATGGGCGTCGGTGGATGGAAGACGCGGAGCGGAAACTTCGACACTCGGCCGCGCCATCCACCCGATCCGGCACCGCCGGCTTGACTTGCACCGGCGCCTGCGCCAACGTGGCGGCCGGTTAGTACGAATCGCGGGCATCCAGCCCGCCCGCCCGCCCGCAGTTTCTGCAGGGCCGCCGGGCCAGAGTTTCCAAAAGGAGAGCGCAATGCTGTACGAGTCTGAAGAGGGCAATATCCGTATCGCCACCGCGGGCGACGCCATGGTGTCCCATCCCCTCTCGATCTATCGCGAAGCGCGTTTCCTCGGCCTCGCTGAAGTGCTGCGCGGTGCGGACGCTTCGATCTGCAACCTCGAGATGCCGATCCACAGCCTGGACATTCCGCACCTGCTCGCCGAAGGTTCGTACGGCGCCTCGCACCCGGACACCGCACGCGAACTGAAGTGGATGGGCTTTGACATGGTGGCCACGGCCAGCAACCATGTGTTCGACTTCGGCCCCGCCGGCATGCTCGAGTCACAGGCGAAGCTGGACGAGGCCGGCGTCGTGCATGCCGGCACCGGGCGCAATCTTTCCGAGGCGCGCGCCGCCGGCTACATGGACACGGCACGCGGCCGCGTTGCACTGCTGGCCTCGGCCTCATCGTTTCCGGAGTGGGCGCGTGCCGGCGAGCAACGCCACGATTTCCACGGCCGCCCCGGTGTGAGCTTCCTGCGCTATGAGACCGTGCACACCATCGATGAGCGCGCCTTTACTGAATTTCAGCGCCTCAATGCCGGCCTTGGCTTCGAGCGCGTGGCCGAGGCGCAGAAGCGCGGCGGCCATCGCGGCACGGCCGCTGCCAACGAAATGTATTTCCAGCCCTCTACGAAGCTGATCAACGGAGAGGAGTTTCCCAGCGTCAAGTTTGTGCAGGGCGACGCATTCGGCTCGAAGACTCAAGCTTTCAAGCCGGACATGGAAGACATCCTGCGATGGGTGCGCGATGCGCGGCGCCAAGCTGACTGGGTGGTGTACAGCCTGCACGGACACGAAGGTCCGTACCCCGTGCCCGGCGACAAGCGCTCGGTGGGCCCGGCGGGCGTGCGTGAAGTGCCGGCCGACTTCATGGTCGAATTTGCCCATGCCTGCATCGATGCCGGCGTGGATGTGTTCTTCAGCCATGGCGCGCATGAGGTGCGCGGCATCGAGATCTACAAGGGTCGGCCGATTTTCTACTCGCTGGGTGAATTCCTGTTCCAGAACGAAACCGTGCCGCGCTGGCCGGCCGATTCCTATCGCCACTATGGCCTCGACAACAGCGCCACGCCCGCCGACTACAACGACGCGCGTACCGGCAAGGGCACCAAGGGCTTTCCGGCGAACCCCGACTTCTGGCGCAGCGTGGTGCCGGTGTGCCAGTTCAAGGGCGGCAAACTGTCGTCGATCGAGCTCTATCCCATCGACTTGGGCCACGGCAAGCGCCGCACCTCGCGCGGCCGTCCGCTGCTCGCCGCGCCGGACCTCGCGCGCCAGATGATTGAAACCCTGCAGCGGCTTTCCAAACCCTATGGCACCGAGATCATCCGCGAAGGCGATGTCGGCGTGATCCGGTTTTAGGCGCCAATATCGGATGCAAAAAAAGCAGGGGGCTTCGGCCCCCGTTTTTTTGATGCACGTTTTTGCAGCAAGTGGTTTTGCGGCATGATGTACACCATAACCAAACATCGACCAAAAATCCTGGGGAGGGCGCATGGACAAACAGTTCGCGTTGCTGGAGCAGGCGCAAAGCACATTCATCGATCTCGCGATCAAGTTCGGGCCGAAGGCGGTTGTCGCGATTCTCATCCTGATTGCAGGCGTCTATGCCGGGCGCTGGGTGGGCAAGGTGTTCGATCAGCAACTCGGAAAATTCAATCTCGAGCCGCCGGTGCGGCTGCTGCTGGTGCGCGTGTTACGCCTGTTCGTGCTGGCCTTGTTCTTCGTCATGGCGCTGCAGAACCTGGGCATTGACCTCCTGCCGCTGATTGCCGGCGTGGGTGTGGCGGGCGCGGGGATTGCGCTGGCCATGCAGGGCGTGCTGGGCAACCTCGCAGCGGGGCTCACCATCATCTTCACCCGGCCGTTCCGGGTGGGCGAGTATGTTTCCATGGTGGGGGTCGAGGGCCGGGTCGAGACCGTTGATCTGTTCACCACCACGCTGAGCCATGCCGACACCTCGCTTGTCATCGTGCCCAACCGCAAGATCGTCGGTGAAATCCTGCACAACTACGGCCACATCAGGCAGCTCGACCTCACCGTGGGGATCAGCCGCGCCGACGATCTGGAGCAGGCGCTGGCCGTGGCCGAGGAAGTGGTCAAGGCCAATCCGCGCGCGTTGGCGGAGCCCGCGCCGGTGATCGGCGTGAACAAGCTGGCCGATGCTGCCATCAGCATCGCCATCAGGCCCTGGGTGAAGGTGGAGGACTACGGCCCGGCGGGCGCCGAGATCAACCGCGCCATCGTCGAGCGTTTCCGGGCTGGAGGTGTGGTGTATCCGGCGCCGGTTCCGGAGATGCGGCTGGTGAGTGGCTAGGCAGGCCGGGAACAGACCGCGATATCCGATCGCGGTCCGCGCTCCCCGGTGTGCCCTGGGCCTGCGCTTACTCTTCGGACTTGATGCCGTTTTCCTGAACCAGCTTGCTCCAGTTCGCCGTCTCGTTCACCAGCATCTGCCGGAACTGCGCCTGAGTGTTGCCGATGATGAGGTTGCCGTCGGCCTCCAGCCGTGCCTTGAGCTCCGGCACCGCAAGCACCTTCGTGAAGCCCTCATGCAGACGGTTCAGGATGGGTGCCGGTGTGGCGGCTGGCGCGAGGAAGCCGGTGTAGGAGGAATAATCGAATCCCGGCACGCCCGATTCGGAAATCGTCGCCAGGTCGGGCAGCAAGGGGCTGCGCCGGTCGGTCATCATGGCGATGGCCTTCAGCTTGCCCGACCTCAACAGCGGCAGTCCCGGCGGCAGCGCCACGCCTGACACATCGATGCGCCCGGTCATCAGGTCGGGAAGCAGCGGTCCGGTGCCCTTGTAGTGAACGAAGGTGGCGCTGGTCTTCGTGGCCTGGTGCAGCCACACGCCCGCAAGGTGCCCGCCGCTGCCCGCGCCGGTGGTGCCGATGTTGATCTTCCCGGGATTGGCCCTGGCGTAGGCAAGGTATTCCGTAAAGTTGTTGTACGGCAGGCTCACCGGCCCGAGCAGCAGCAGCGGCCGCTTGGTCATCAGCGTGATCGGCGCGAAGTCCTTCGGGAACTCGAAGGCAAGGTTCTTGTACATCGCCGGGAATGCCGTGAATGCGCTGTTGATGATCAGCAATGTATAGCCGTCCGCCGGTGCCTTCGCGGCATAGGCGCCGGCGATCGTGCCCGCGGCGCCCGCCTTGTAGTCGAGGATGAAGGTCTGGTGGAACTGCTCGCGCAATCGCGGCAGGTAGAGCTGCATCTCGGTCTCGACCGGGCCGCCGGGGGCGAGCGGCATCACCATGGTGACGGGCCTTGACGGATAGGGCGCCTGCGCCAGGGTCGTGCCTGCAGTCATGAAGGCGGCGAGTGCCGCACAAGACAGGGTTGCCCGGGTCCAGCGTTTTTGGGCCCAGTGTTTCGCTTGCCGCATGATCCTCTCCTTTTTTTTGGATGGGCTACCGGCGACTTCCGGAACGCCCGCTTGTTGCCTGCCTGCCGCACCGGAGATCTTCGCCCCTGACGCGACAAACCGTAGGCTACTCCCTATTCGGCCCGGGCATCAGGAGTCCCTGTTCGAGGCCGGCTGGCGCGCCGTGCGATGAGAGTCGATTCAGGCGATCGTGATGCTCACCGGGCAATGGTCGCTGCCCATCACGTCGGCGTGGATGGCGGCTTCCTTCACGGATTTGCGCAACGCTTCGGAGACGAGGAAGTAATCGATTCTCCATCCGATGTTGCGGTCGCGCGATTTCGCGAAGTGGCTCCACCAGCTGTAATGGCCGTTGCCCTGCTTGAACATTCGCAGGGTGTCGATGAAGCCGGCATCGACAAAATTCTGGAAGCCCTCGCGCTCCTCGTCGGTGAAGCCCTTCTTGCCGCGGTTGGGCCTGGGGTTCGCCAGGTCGAGCTCGGTGTGCGCCACGTTCAGATCGCCGCAGAAAATCACCGGCTTCTTTTTCTCCAGCAACTTGCAGTATGCGAGGAACGCCGGGTCCCAGTGCTTGTGCCTGAGCGGCAGGCGGGAGAGGTCTTCCTTGGCGTTCGGCGTGTACACCGTCACCACGTAAAACTTCTCGAACTCCGCGGTGATCACGCGGCCTTCGCCCGCGCTGTCGCGCTCCAGCTCATCGGCAAAAGTGTACTTCTTCGAAAAACTCACCGGGTAGCCATTGGTGACCTTGATCGGTTCCTGCCGCGAGAAAATCGCCGTGCCCGAGTAGCCCTTCTTGATCGCCGAGTTCCAGTACTCGTGATAGCCCGGCAGGTCGATCTCCACCTGCTCGCGCTCGGCCTTGGTCTCCTGCAGGCAGAGCACGTCGGGCTTGTGCTCGGCCATGAAGGATTGAAAGGTGCCTTTTTTTAGTACGGCGCGAATGCCGTTGACGTTCCAGGAATAGAGTTTCATGACTGCCCTTCGGAATAGCCTGCTTCTTTTTGTCCGCGGATGGCCAGTACGAACACTGTGTCCAGTTCCGCCACATATCGGTAAAGCGCGACGTAGCCGCGCGTCCGCCGCCCGATTACCAGTTCCCTAAGATCTCCCCGGACAGGTCGGCCGATCAGCGGGTTGTGCTCCAGAACGTCAATGGCCTTGATGATGTCGCCGATGCGGGGGGCGGCGTTCTCAACCTCGTGCTGCAGCAGATGGTCGAGGATGCGCTCGAAATCCCCGCCGATCCCGGGCGCGAGCTCAATGCGGGACATGCTCAGCGCGCGGAGTTGTGGGGCTTGGGGCGGGCCGGTTTCCGGCCAGCGACGCGGCTCTCAAGATAGCGACGCATGTCCTTCCACGGAACGGTCTTTCCCGAAGCGACAATTTCCGTGTATCGCTGCTCGGCCTGGTCTTGGAACTCCGCCCGGTGCTCCTCCTGCGCCGTCTTTTCAGTGATGGCGGCGAGGATAAAGCCGTGAGCCGTAGTGCCGGCGCGCTCTGCTGCCCGCGCGACCCGATCCTTGATTTCCTGCGGCAACCGGATGGTGGTTGTGGACATGATCGACCCCGAAGATGTGTAGAAGCTGGGTCGATTGTAGCACAATAGTGCTACAGATTGATTCGGGTGGGCTCGTGGATGAGGGGCTTATCAGTTCTTTGTTTCTGGCAAATTCCACAAACTCACCAGCACCGGCAGCCAGGACGGCGTCCGGTACTTTGAGACCCTCAGTGCCACCGGCAGCGTCGGCGTGAAGCCGTCCTCGGCGTAACGTTTCGCATCCGTTCTTGCAAAGCGGATGACCTCGTCGTCTTCCAGTTCCTCCAGCACATCCATCGCCTCGGGCGACAGGCCGCGCCAGAGCACGAGGTTGGCCAACTCCGGAGCGACCAGGTCCCGGTCGCCGGCAAAGCCGGGAATGCCCGCGAGCTGCGCGAAAGACACTTCTTCATTGGCCTGCAGCAGGTCCAGGATGCGTTGTTTCAGGTCGGAGGTGGTGTTCATGCGGTGGGTGGATCCTTGCGGGGTGAATGCGTTATTCAGGGGGCCAATGTAGCATTTTCGCGCGACAACTCTTCCAGGGCGAAGCGCCGCCCTGCTCGGCCCGGCGTGTGATGCCGGGCCGGTTTATTCCCTGCCTGGTTTATTTTTTTCTTTCATGATCGGGTGATTGTTTCGGCCACGGGCCTGTCATAGACTGAACCACCCCCTCCTGAAAGGAAGATCACATGAACATGCCACGCCGTAGTTTTGTATCCCGGTTTGCCACCTTCTTCGCAGCCGCCGCGCTTGCCTTGCCGGCGGCGCTTGTGTTTGCCGCGCCGCAGCCCTGGGATGAAAAGGCATTTCAGACGGCGCAGGCTGCGGGCAAACCCGTCCTGATCGACGTCTATGCCCGATGGTGAACCACCTGCCGCGCGCAGTCGGCGGTCGTCGACTCTCTTGCTAAGCAGGCCAAGTACGGTGCAATCACGCAGTTCCGCGTCGATTACGATACGCAGAAGGATGTCATGAAGCGCTTTGGCGCGAATGATCGCAGCACGCTCATCATGTTCCGCGGCAACAAGGAGGTCGGCCGCGTCTACGGGGTGACCGACGGCAAGGAGATCCAGGCCCTGCTCGACAAGGGGCTGTGATCCGGCGCCATCGCTATCGTCTCGGACAGGCGCACGGATTTCCGTGCGCCTGTTTTTTTGTGAGTTATCCATTTCGTGAGCGTTGAACCTTGAGCGCCCTTCTTCTCAGTCTGCTTGCCGGCGCCCTGACCGTGGTGAACCCTTGCGTGCTGCCGGTGCTGCCCATCGTGCTGTTCGGGGCATTGCAGCAGCATCGCCTGGGACCGCTGGCGCTGGTCGGCGGCATGGTGGCCGGCTTTACCGTGTTCGGATTGCTGGTCTATGGCGCCGGCGCCAGCCTCAATATCGATGCCGATTCGGTGCGCCGGGCCGGGGCGGTGCTGATGCTGCTCATGGGCGTCATCATTTTGTGCAGCCCCCTGAAAAACCGCCTCGCCGCAGCTGGCAGCCGCTGGATGGAGCCGCTGCACGCCTTAATTGATCGCGTGTCGCCGAGCGGCGGGGGTGGACTGGGCGGGCAGTTTGCCACCGGCGCGTTGCTGGGCGCGATCTGGAGTCCCTGCTCGGGGCCCACCCTGGCTTCCGCCGTCGCGCTCGCGGCGCAGGGCGGCCTGCCGCGGGCTGCGGCCATCATGCTGTTTTTTGGCATCGGCGCCACGCTGCCCATGCTGGCACTCGCCTACGGCTCGCGGCAGGCCATCGCCGCGCGGCGCCAGCGGCTGGCGCGCATGAGTCGCATTGCCATGCCGGTCATGGGCGTGATGCTCGTCGCGATCGGCCTGTTTGTCCTCAGCGGTCTCGACAAGCAGCTTGAAGGGGCATTGCTGGATGTGATGCCGGACTGGCTGGTGTTGTTGACGACGCGGTACTAGCGGCTCGCATCTCCTTTTGGCGCAATCGGCTACATCACCTTCACCGCTCGCCCGATGTGCAGGATGGGGCCGGTGGGCCGGCTCAGCGGCGATCCGGCATAAGAGAAGCGCAGCGTAGCGGGGGAGCAACCGTGTCAAGTATGAGCAATAGATTGCCAAGGTTGGTTGTTCTTGAGCATGACGTTCAGGATGGTCAGGAGCTTGCGCATGCAGGCGACCATGACGACCTTGAAGGGCTTGCCCTTGGAGATCAGGCGCTCGTAGAACGCCTTGATGGTGTGGTTGTGGCGCGTCGCGGTGAGTGTGGCCATGTACAGCACGCCACGCACTTCGGCCCGGCCACCCCAGATGAAGCGCTGGCCCTTGTGCTTTCCGCTGTCGGCAGCAAAGGGGGCCACGCCCACCAGGGAGGCGATAGCACGACGATTGAGGGAGCCCAGTTCAGGCAACCGCGAGAGCAACATCATCACCGTCACCTTGCCCACCCCCGGTACGCCCTGCAGGAGGTCGGCCTTGACCTTCCAGACTTCTGAGGTGCGCAGCCGGTGGGTCAATTCGATATCCAGGCCCTTGATCCGCTCGGTGAGCCATTGAATGTGCTCGATGAGACTGGGCCGCGCCACGGGCAACACCGTGGACAGGCGCGCTTGCTCTTGCGCACGCATGGCCACCAGCTGCGCCCGGCGATCCATCAGATCGGCCAGTTCACGTTGTTCCTGGCTGGGCAGGGCGCGTACCTGGGGACGGATACGCTCGGCAAACAAAGCCAGCACCCGTGCGTCGATCCGGTCAGTCTTGGCCAGGATCCCCATGGCACGAGCAAAGTCACGTACCTGCTTGGGGTTCACCACGACCACCGCGATGCCTGCGCTAGCCAGCGCGCTGGCGGCTTGGGTTTCGTATCCCGCCGTGGCCTCCAACACGACCAGCTTTGGCTGTCGTGCCTTGAGCCAAGGGATCAGTGTCTCTATCCCTTTGGCGTCATTGCCAAAGCGGGCGCCCTCCGTTTCAGGCACCGCTTGGCAATCCAGACTGGACTTGCTAACGTCAATACCAATAAAGCACTCATTCATGTTGTTTGCCCCTTCCTTGTATTCAATCCGGGATCGAGTCCCATACAACCGTTCGGGTTTAGACAACGTCTTCAAAGGCGCCTCACCGATCCTCGCTCCCCCGCGATCTTGCGCGTAGCGCAGACTCAAGGGCCAATCGATCTGGTGAGGCTGAAAACAGTATCAGACATACAAGGGCCGGGGAGGGGGCGGCCCGCAACAGCCTCACTCTTCAAGCGATGTGCAGAAAGCCGGAAAACCGTTAGAACCGAAGCGCGGATGCCTGCATCTGCTCCGAAACCATGATCCATATCTCAATTTCTTCTCCAATAGCCCGCCTTGTGTATATGTCAAATCCGACATATCCTTGTATCCGTGAATGACAAACCTCTGGCTTGGCTGCATGGCGAAGTCCGGACGCCGCCTTTTTCGGCTGCGGCCAGGATCGAGGCCGGCGTGCTGTTGCGGCGCCTGCAGCGGGGCGAAACCATCCCGCTGCCACACTCCCGCCCCATGCCCTCCATCGGCAAAGCCTGTCATGAATTGAGAGTGCGGGACGAGAACCGGATATGGCGCATCGTGTATCACCTTGATGCCGATGCGATTGTGATTCTCGAAGTTTTTTCCAAGACAACGTCGCAGACGCCGACGGTCGTGATCAGGACCTGCAAGGCTCGGCTGAAGCTGTATGCATCGATATGAATATCACCGGAGCACGCTGATGAGCACCGCAAAACTGAAAAGACTGCAAGCCGCTGGCTGGAAAACCGGCAGCGCCGATGAGTTTCTCGGCCTGAGTGATGAAGAGACCCTGCTGGTGGATCTGAAACTGTCGCTGGTCGATGCCGTCAGGCAGTCGCGCCAGAAGCGCGGCCTGTCGCAGATCGATCTCGCTCAGCGCATGGGGTCCAGCCAGTCGCGGGTAGCCAAGCTGGAGACGGGCGATCCGTCAGTGTCCCTGGATCTGATCGTGCGGGCGTTCTTTGCGAGCGGGGGTACTCGTCAGGAGCTACAGCGGGCGGTAGGGGCGAAGGTGAAGGTTGCGGCTTGAGGTGGTATGCATTAAAGAAGCCTGGCCCCATTTATTCGCTTATATCCGGGATCGTTGCAGTCCTGCTGGGTGTCGTGATCAAGGGATTCGTGAAGTACCGCATCGCCCTGTCGCGCGCCAGGAAGCGCCAGCAGGAACGCCTGAAGGTGGCCGATGAGGCCGTCATGCGCGAAGCCAAGTGGGTCGGGGACAACACCTTCGACCAGGCTTCCGGGGCAGAACTGGCCAGCGCGATCCGGCAGGCCCTGGAAAGCCGCGAACACGGCGAGGCTGAGAGGATGATCTACGACATCATAGGGGTGCCTGCCGATGCGAGCACGCTCCGCATATCCGAGGTTTGCCTCCGTCTCGCGGAGAAATATGGCCCTGACAAGAATCCCGGTGATCCCCTGGCGGCGAAGGTTTTGGGCGAGATCGAGGAGATCTACGAGGCGCTGATGGATCCTGAAAAGTGGGCCGCTTATGATGAGCTGAGCCTGCGGGGGAAGCGAAGTGTGAGTTTTCCCGAGCTGAAAATCAGTTGAAGCTGTTGGTTGTCCACGGAGGAGCCGTGGTCCGTTACTGGTCATTGATGCGGATGCGTGGCCGGGGCATCAAGATCCGGAATGCGCAACAATGCGGGCAATGCGTTTTTTGAGGGGTTTTCATCATGGAACTGACCGCCGTTCTCACGCCTGCCGAAGAAGGCGGCCACATCGCACTCAATCCGGAAACGGGGACCACCACCCAGGGTGAAACGGTTGAAGAAGCGGTTGCCAACCTGAAGGAAGCAACGGCCCTCTACCTGTCCGAATTTCCCCTTGCCGACCTGGGCCATCCTGTAGTCACCATGTTCAGCCTCCCGGCGCATGCCTAAACTGCCCCGCGTTTCGGGGGCGGCAATCATCAAGGCGCTTGAGCGCCTGGGTTTCGTGAGGGTTCGCCAATCCGGAAGCCAATCCCCGGTAATGCCTGGGACTGTTGCCCGTCATGCCGGATACTTAATTCTGCCTTGATTAACCTAGTTGCCAAAAATAACCTATTTGGTTAATATGCTCCGGTGGAAAAAAGCACG
This sequence comes from Bordetella parapertussis, assembly GCA_945885335.1. Classification (GTDB taxonomy): domain Bacteria; phylum Pseudomonadota; class Gammaproteobacteria; order Burkholderiales; family SG8-39; genus CAIYPG01. The sequence continues at coordinate 7,497 of CAMCYY010000002.1, read as the reverse complement.
CCCCACTGCAAGCTGCCCGTCGTCAAGGCTCTGATAGAAGCGGGCAGGGTGCGCTCGACCTGGTCAGCGCTGACCGGCGGTGCCGCCATGGAGTTTGATTTTGAGGGAATCGTCGATGTCGTGATGACGTTGAAGCCATCCGATTTCTACAAGAGCATGACAACGCATGGCGATCACCGGGTCTGGCAGGACGTGTACCGCCCCGTCACCAAAGCCGGAAAGGTCTATCTGAAACTGACGGTCATCGATGATGTGCTCATCGTGTCGTTCAAGGAGTTGTGAACATGAAATGTCCATCCTGCGGCAAGGCAAAGCTGGTACGCGGCACCCGCAACATGCCGTACACCTATAAAGGCGAAGCGACGGTTATCCGGGCGGTAACGGGCGAGCGTTGTCCGGCCTGCGGTGAAACGGTACTCGATGCAGCCGAATCGACGCGCACCAGCGCCGCCATGCTGGCGTTCAACAAGCAGGTGAATGCGGTCAGCGTCGATCCGGAATTCATTGCCGGCGTGCGTAAGAAGCTCGGGCTGGATCAGCGCCAGGCGGCCGAGATCTTCGGTGGCGGGGTTAATGCGTTTTCGCGCTACGAAAACGGCAAGACCAAGCCGCCGCTGGCGCTGGTGAAGCTGCTCAAGGTGCTGGACCGGCATCCGGATTTGTTGAAAGAGGTCAGGGCGGCGTAGTCGGGCCGGCCACGGTATGATGCTGCAACGCATGAAGGAGGTGGCCATGTCCGGCACAAAGCTGATCGTGCACCGCGATCCCGAGATACTGGGGGGAACCCCGGTTTTTGTCGGTACGCGCGTTCCCGCCAAAATTCTCTTTGACTATCTCGAAGCCGGTGACAGCCTCGACATTTTCCTTGATGCGTTTCCATCGGTAAGCCGTGAGCAGGCCGTTGCCGCACTGGAGCTCGCACGCGAAGCGATTGCCCCGGATGCGCATCCTGCTTGACGAATCCCTGCCGAGGAAGCTGGCGCTGGAATTCACCGGGCACGAAGCGCAGACAGTCCAGCAGCGCGGCTGGTCGGGGTTGAAAAATGGCGTCCTGCTACGTACGGCGAGTCAGGAGTTCCAGGTTTTCCTGAAAGGGGACCAGAACCTGGGGTTCCAGCAGAATCCTGCCACCCTGCCCATTGCCGTGATCATTCTTGTGGCGGTCAATAACCGTATCGAGACGCTGCGACCGCTCGTGCCTGAGGTTCTTGAAGCGCTCCAGGGCCTCAGCCCGGGGCAGCTTGTTCGAGTGGGTGGTTGACGGAAGTACGCCTGCCTGGTCTGGAACCCTGACTATGGGCTCACTTGTCATTCGACTCTGGCCCTCAGGCGCGCCAACGGAGGAACATCATGAATAGCGGCACCCTGGCCACACCGGTCACGTCACAGAGCGCCATCACGGCGGGGCAGCGTTTTCGGCAGGCGCTGGCAACGACCTCCCCGCTTGCCATCGTTGGCGCAGTCACGCCTTATTGCGCGTTGATGGCCCAGCATGCCGGTCATAAGGCGCTCAAGCTCGCCGGCGTCGGTCCCTACGGCCTTGGCCACCCCGATCTCGGCATTACCACGCTGAACGATCTGCTGACCGCCGTTCGTCGCATCACGGACGTGTGCCCGCTGCCGGTCATGGTCGATGCGGAAACCGGATTTGGCAGCGAGCTCAACATCTCGCGGCTGGTGAAAGGCCTCATCAAGGACGGCGCCGCCGCGATGCACATCGAAGACCAGGTGCCATTGAAGCGCTGCGGCCACCAGCCCGGCAAGGCCGTCGTGCCGAAGGCGGAAATGGTTGCCCGCATCATGGCCGCCGTCGATGCGCGAACCGATCCGTCGTTCTTCATCTGCGCGCGTACGGACGCGCTGGCGCTTGAGGGTCTTTCGGCGGCGATCGATCGCGCCTGTGCCTACAGGGAAGCCGGCGCCGACATGATATTGCCCGAAGCCTGCAGCGACCTCGCCCAGTACCGCGCGTTTGTGGACGCCCTGGACCGGCCGCACTCGGTGGTCGCAAGCCTGGCCGAATTCTCGAAGACCCCGGCATTCACACTCGACGAACTGCGCGGCGCAGGCGTATCGGCTGCGATATTTTCCATGTCCGCCGCCCGGGCCATGGCTGCCGCGGCGCTGAAGGTGTATCAGGCGATATTGCGGGATGGGAGCGTGAAGAATGTCATTGATGTGATGCAGACGCGCGAAGAGATGTACGAGATTCTCGGGTATTACGAGTACGAGAAGAAGGCGGACAGGATATTGGGTGGGAAGACTGAAGCCTGAGTGCGATTGACCGGCTTGCCCCAAACGCACGAGACATGCTTTTATGCGGTTTGCAAGTCCTTGCGCGGATGGATGCGCTTGAGTACAGCCTTCAGGTCCTGGGCGCTGGTCTTGAGGTCGTAATTCGCCTGCAGTCCCATCCAGAATTCGGCGCTGGTGCCGAAATAGCGCGCCAGTCGCAAGGCGGTGTCGGCAGAAATTCCGCGCTTCTCACGCGCCACATCGTTGATGCGGGGTGCAGGCACCTGCAGGGCAATCGCCAGCGCATTGGCGGTGAGGCCCATGGGCAGCAGGAATTCCTCCCGAAGCACTTCACCCGGGTGGATGGCACGCATCTGATTCCCGGAACTCGAATGTCCACCGCGCAACTTTGACATGGCGATACCATCCTCTTCGACTTTAAACCGGAGGAGCGCTTACGCTTCGTTCCTGCAGAAACTCAGCCAGCACCCGACTCGTATGCGATTGCTTCGGTGCCGCGATCAGTTGCGTCGGCGACCCCTCCGCCGCCACGCTTCCACCCGCGTCCCCACCCTCCGGCCCCATGTCGATGATCCAGTCGGCGTCGGCCATGACGTCGAGGTTGTGTTCGATGACGACCACGGTGTTGCCGGCATCGACCAGGCGGTGCAGGACGCGGATGAGTTTTTCGACGTCGGCCATGTGGAGGCCGACGGTGGGTTCGTCCAGGACGTAGAGGGTGTTGTGGCCGATTTTGGAGTATTGGCGGGAGGCGGGTTGGGCTAGGGCGCGGGTTAGTGCGGCGGCTTGGGCTTGTTGTTTTTTGGTGAGTTTTGCCCCCACCCGCTCGCTGCGCGAGTCGGCCTCCCCCGCTTGCGGGGGAGGATTGTCTGTGCGCGGGGGAGGGATGTCCAAGCTGCGGACCTTGGAGAGTTCGGTGACGAGTTTGATGCGCTGGGCTTCGCCGCCGGATAACGTTGGGCTTTGCTGGCCCAGGGTGAGGTAGCCGAGGCCGACGTCCTGCAGCAATCGGAGGGCGTGGTGGATGGCGGTGTGGGCGGAGAAGAATTCGACGGCTTCGTCTACGCTCATGGCCAGCACGTCGCCGATGGATTTGCCTTTCCACAGCACCGACAGGGTTTCCGGGTTGAAGCGTGCGCCGCGGCAGGCGTCGCACAGCACGCGCACGTCGGGCAGGAAGGACATCTCGATTTTCTTGATGCCCTGGCCTTCGCATTCCTCGCAGCGCCCGCCCTTGGTGTTGAACGAAAACCGGCTCGCGGTCCAGCCGCGCATGCGCGATTCGTTTGCTTCGGCGTAGAGCTTGCGGATGGCGTCGTAGAAGCCCACGTAGGTGGCGGGGCAGGAGCGCGGCGTCTTGCCGATCGGCGTCTGGTCCACTTCCAGCACGCGACCCACGGGCTCCCAGCCAGTGACGGCTGTGCAGCCGGTGATCGGCGGTTCGCTCTTGCGGTCACGCGCGGCGACTACCAGGCGCGCCAGGTTCGCGTGCAACACGTCGCGCGCGATCGTCGATTTGCCCGAACCCGATACACCGGTGAAAACGGTGAGTCGGCCCAGTGGCACGCGCACGGTGACATCGTGCAGGTTGTGCAGGTTCGCGCCTTCGATGGTGATGGCCGGCGTTTTGTCGCTGCCTTTCATCGTGACGGGGCGCGGCGGATGCAGCGGATGCAGCAGCGGGGTTTTCAGGAAGCGGCCGGTGATGGACTCCGGGTTCGCCATGAGTTCGGCGGCGGTGCCGCTGCCGATCACGTAGCCGCCCACCTTGCCCGCGCCGGGGCCGAGGTCAATCACGTGTGCGGCGCGGCGGATGGTGTCCTCGTCGTGTTCCACCACCACCAGCGTGTTGCCCTTTTTCTCCAGCGCCTCCAGCGTGTCGAGCAGGACGGTGTTGTCGCGCGGATGCAGGCCAATCGTCGGTTCATCCAGGATGTAGCACACGCCACGCAGGTTCGAGCCCAGTTGCGCCGCGAGCCGGATGCGCTGCGCCTCGCCGCCCGACAGTGTGGGCGCGGAACGGTCCAGCGACAGGTAGCCGAGGCCCACCTGCTCAAGGAAGCCGAGGCGCGACTTGAGTTCGGCCACGCTGTCGCGCGCAATCGCTGCTTCGCGGCCTTCCAGATCCATGCCGCTGAAAATCTTTTCCACCTTCTCAATGGCCAGCGCCGTGAGCGAGGCAATGGAGCGATCCTTCCAGCGCACCGCCAGTGCTTCACGGTTCAGCCTGAGGCCGTTGCAGCTCGGGCAGGGCTCCTTGATCTCCAGCCATTCCAGCCAGGAGTCGAGCACATGTTCCTGGTCGCCGGTCTTTTCGCGCTCCTCGTCCCAGTCAAAGCCAGTGAGCTTCAAGCCGGTGCCGAAACAGCCGGGGCACCAGCCGTGCTTGGAGTTGAACGAGAAGAGACGCGGGTCGAGTTCGGCAAAGCTCTTGGCGCAGGAGGGGCAGGCGCGCTTGGTCGAGAACACCTGCACCGGCAGGTCGAGTTCGACGCGGTCGGTTTTGCCGGCGGCGCCTTGCAGCGCGAATTCATGCGCCAGCTTGTCCACACCGCCCAGCACATGCAGCACACCCTTGCCGTGTTCGAGGGCCGTCTCTAGCGCCGCGCGCAGGGCCTTTTCATTCTGCGGCGTGACGGTGATGTCCAGCACCGGCAGCTCGATGCTGTGTTCCTTGAAGCGGTCGAGGCGCGGCCATTTCGTGGTGGGCAGGAATTCGCCATCTACCCGGAGGAAGTCATAGCCCTTGCCCTTGGCCCACTTCGCGAGGTCGGTATAGAAGCCCTTGCGGTTGATCACCAGCGGCGCCAGCAGGCCGATCCGTTGGCCGCGGTAATCCTTGAGGATGCGCGCCGCGATGGCATCAAAGCTCTGCGGCTCGATGGGCACATTGCAGTCGGGGCAGTACTGCGTGCCGAGCTTCACGTAAAGCAGACGCAGGAAGTGATACACCTCGGTCAGCGTGGCCACCGTGGACTTGCCACCGCCGCGGCTGGTGCGCTGCTCGATCGCCACCGTGGGCGGGATGCCGAAGATGGCATCCACGTCGGGCCGCGCGCCGGACTGCACGAACTGCCGGGCGTAGGCGTTCAGCGATTCAAGGTAACGGCGCTGGCCTTCATTGAACAGGATGTCAAAGGCCAGTGTTGATTTGCCCGAGCCCGATACGCCGGTGATGACGGTGAATTTCTGGCGCGGGATTTCGACGCTGATGTTCTTGAGGTTGTGTTCACGGGCGTTGTGAATACTAATATTTTCGTAGAAAGCGCGTTGATTGGAGGGTGTTTCCAACGGGATTGTGATCATCGACTTTCCGGACTTCACGGCTTCCGAAAGGGCAGTGTCGTACTCACGCAGCGCGCGCCCAGTGTGCGAGTCCTTGGCGAAACGAATGTCGTCTGGCGTACCCTGGGCCACGATCTCGCCACCGCCATCGCCGCCTTCCGGGCCGAGGTCAATGATCCAGTCTGAGGCGGCGATGACGTCGAGGTTGTGTTCGATCACCACCAGCGAGTTGCCGCGATCCAGCAGTTGCCCAAAGGCGCGCAGCAGCTTGGCCACGTCGTCGAAATGCAAACCAGTCGTAGGCTCATCGAACAAAAACAATTTGCCTCTCCCCCCCCTTGTCAAAGGGGGGCCGGGGGGGATTTCTGCTGCGCCTGATAAAACCCCCGGCGCGACTGCGTCGCGTCCGCCCCCTTTGACAAGGGGGTTAGAACCGCCACGTCGGCCCCCTTTGGCAAGGGGGTGAGACGCCGTCTCAGCCAGATGCCCTGCGAGTTTCAATCGCTGAGCCTCACCCCCGGACAGCGTCGGGACCGGCTGGCCCACCTTGAGATATTCGAGGCCCACATCGGCCAGCGGCTTCAGCACGCGCGCGACCTCCTCCTCGCCAGGCAGCGAGAAGAAGTTCAGTGCTTCGGAGACGGTCATATCCAGCACGTCGGCAATCGACAGGCCGCGCAGTTTCACTTCCAGCACTTCGGCGCGGAAGCGTTTGCCGTCGCAGTCGGGGCATCTGAGATACACATCAGACAGGAACTGCATCTCGATGTGCTCGAAGCCATTGCCGCCGCAGGTGGGGCAGCGGCCGTTGCCGGAGTTGAAGCTGAAGGTGCCCGGCGTGTACTGGCGTTCCTTCGCCACGGGCGAGCGGGCGAACAGGTTGCGGATCGCATCCCATGCGCCGACGTAGCTGGCGGGGTTGGAGCGCGTGGTGCGGCCGATCGGCGTCTGATCGACCATCACCACATCGCCCACCAGCTCGTGGCCGCGCAACTCGCGGTGCGCGCCCGGTGTTTCGGTGGGCTTGCCCTTGGCCTTTTGCAGTGCCGCGTACAGCACGTCCTGCACGATTGTGGATTTCCCCGAACCGGAAACACCCGTGAGGCATACCAGCTTGCCGAGCGGAATCCGGAGGTCGATGTTCTTCAGGTTATTTGCGGTGGCGCCGAGCAGCTCGAGTTGCCCCCCCCTTGTCAAAGGGGGGCCGGGGGGGATTTGGTCTTTGTTGAAATCCCCCCGCTGGCCTTCGGCTAGTCGGCCGCCTTTGACAAGGGGGGCAGGCAGGCCGGCCTTCTTGCGCCCGGACAGGTAGTCGCCGGTCAGCGTCTTTGCTGCGCGCAGTTCGTCGGGCGTGCCGTAGAACACCATTTCGCCGCCGCGCTCGCCGGGGCCGGGGCCCATGTCGAGGATGCGGTCGGCTTCGAACATGATCTGCGGGTCGTGTTCGACCACCACCAATGAGTTGCCGGCATCGCGCAGCCGATGCATGACGCCGATGACGCGGCCCATGTCGCGCGGATGCAGGCCGATGGAGGGCTCATCCAGCACGAACAGGGTGTTCACCAGTGAAGTGCCCAGTGCCGTCGTGAGGTTGATGCGCTGCACCTCGCCCCCGGAGAGCGTGCGCGACTGGCGGTCCAGCGTTAGATAGGCGAGGCCGACGTCGCACAGGTATTTGAGACGGGCGCGGACTTCGGTGAGCAGGAGGTCGGTGGCTTCGTCCATGGGTGCCGGCAGGTGCAGCGAGTCCATAAGTGTGCGAACGCGCTCAATGGGCAAGAGCATCAGGTCGTGCACGGTAAGGCCGGGCAGGGCATTGAGTTGTGCGGGGCTGAACTTCACGCCCTGGGGCTTGAAGCGGGGGCGGGCCTGGTTTACCCCCTTGTCAAAGGGGGGCCGGGGGGGATTTGTTCTTTGTTGAAATCCCCCCGCTGGCCTTCGGCTAGTCGGCCGCCT
>CAMCYY010000001.1 GCA_945885335.1 Bordetella parapertussis | reverse complement strand
CGGCGCGCAGCCGGTGCCGGGGGATCCGGGCAAGGCGCTCAAGGCGAACGCTCAGGTGAAGACCGGCGTCAAGTCACGCCTGCTGTTGCGCACGCCGGACGGCAGCTCGGTGAAGCTGGGTGAAAAGGCCATTTACCGCTTGGGCGATGCCCAGATGCGCCCGGGCAATGTGTTCGCTGCAAGCATGAGCGTGTTCGAAGGTGCGTTCCGCTTCACCACCGATACGCTGCAGAAGTTTCGCGGCAAGCGCGAAGTGAGCATCACTGTTTCCACCGTCACCGCCGGCATCCGAGGCACTGACCTGTGGGGTAAATCCAGTGTGGACAAGCAGATCGTCTGCCTGATCGAGGGCAAGATCGACGTCACGCCTCAGGGCGAGGCGCCCATTGTCATGGACCAGGCACTGCAGTTCTATGTGCGCGAAAAGGGGATATCGCTGCCGGTTGGCGCCGTGGACCCGGCACAACTGAAGCAATGGGCCACGGAAACCGAAATTGCAACCGGAACGGGTGCGGCACGCCGCGGCGGACACTGGAAGGTGACGCTGGCCACGGCCGATGATCAGGCCGATGCGCTGAAGTTGTACGACGCGTTTCGTGCCGCCGGCTATCCGGCCGTCATCCTTCCTGCCGTTGACGGTGACAAGAGCGTGTACAGGCTGCGGCTGATCAATCTGCCTTCGAAGGCGGAGGCAGAGGCGCTGGCGGGGAGTTTGAAAGGCAAGATGGGGATAGACGCTCCGCGGGTGTCGATGTAAGGGATGTCTTTCCCGCGAAAGCGGGAATCCACCCCCTTGTCAAAGGGGGCCGACACGCCGCAGGCGTGCGGGGGGATTTGCTTCCCTCTTAAATTTTATTTCGGCTTCGCCGAGTGACTTTCTTTGCTTCGCCAAAGAAAGTCACCAAAGAAAGGCGACCCTACGGTGCCGGTTTCGGCGCAAAGCGCCGAAACTACCCTGCGATGCTCGCAGTCTGAGGCGGCTGCGGAACTCGCCCGTCCTTCGGCGGGCTCAGACAGTCCTCGCCGACGACCCCTCAGACCGCTGCGCTTCTCGGCGCCCCCAAAGGGGAAGGTCAACAGCAAACCATCGGCTCGCCTATGGTTTCAACGATATTGGGGTTCATTGCGCGCAAGCAAAAACCAGGTTGTTGGCGTACAGAGGGTTTCCCCTTTGGGGGCGCCGAGAAGCGCAGGGAGCCGAGGAGTTTTCCGCGAGGATTGTTTGAGCCGCGAGCGAAGCGAAGACGGCGAGTTCCGCAGGTCACGCGTACGGCGGAGCAGGTTCCAGGCGCAACGCGCCTGGATGCGACCCGGGAGCGGGACACAGGTGCGCCCTCGTCCCGCGTGACCACATGCGCCTGCGCGGTCGCATCCCGCTACGCGGGAGCCCTGCTCCGCGCTCCGGCGCACCCTCGGCGACAGAGCATCGCAGGGTAGTTCCAGTGCGAAGCACCGGAACCGTCACCTCAGGGGTCGCCTTCTTTTGGATACTTTTCTTGGCGAAGCAAGAAAAGTATCTCGGCGAAGCCGAAATGCGGTCCCAAAAAAAGCGGGACTCCCGCTTTCGCGGGAATGACGGCATTTAGACCTGCTCGCGGAACCGCGAAAAACTACACCGTCCCGTTCGCCCTCAACTTCGCAATTTCTTCCTTCGAATACCCATGCTCCGCCAGCACCTCATCAGTGTGCTGCCCGAGCAACGGCGGCATGGAGTGGATTTTCATCGGGTTGGCTGACATGCGGTAGGACGCCGTCGGTACTGCGAAGGGCGGCACGCCGCGCGCAGCATCGCCTTCGAAGGCGTGGAAGAACTTGCGGTCCACCAGTTGGGGATGATTGACGGAGTCAGCCAGTTGCCGCACTTCCATCGCTGAGACGCCGCCTTTGTTCAGGAGGGCTTCCCACTCGGTGGCGGATTTGTCCTGCAGCATGTGCTCCACTTCGCGGTCGAGTGAAGCGATGTTCTGCATGATGGATTCCTTCGTTGCCATGCGCGGATCGGATTCAAAATCCGGGCGGTTCAGCACTTTCCACAGTTTGACGCGACGGGAAGCAGAGCCGCAGGCGATGGCGAGATAACCTTCCTTGCAGGGGTAGGTGTTGCTGACAAAGCCGCCTTTGCCCGATCCGTTGCCCACCAGCGGCGGGGTGTCGTGCTGCGTGATCGAGCGCACCACTTCGCCGCCCATCATGTTCATGGCGGTCTCCAGCATCGCCACATCGATGGCCTGGCCTTCGCCGGTACGCGAGCGCTGGAACAGCGCAGTGGCGATGCCCAATGCTGCGGCATAACCCGTGGTGTAGTCGATGATGGTCGAGCCGGTTTTCAGCGGGCCGGTTTCCTTCGTGCCGGTGATGCTCATCATGCCGCTGGTGGCCTGGATGACGCCGTCGATGGCCGGATCATTCTTCTTCGGTCCGGTCTGGCCGTAGCCGGTCACCGAGCAGAAAATGATGCCCTTGTTGATCTTGCGCAGGTCTTCATAGCCCAGGCCGTAGCGCGCCATGGTGCCGCCCTTGAGGTTCTCGATCACCACATCGGCCGTCTCTGCCAGCTTGCGGAAAATTGCCTGGCCTTCCGGCGTGTTGATGGTGAGCGTCAGGGAACGCTTGTTGGAATTGAAGGCCAGAAAGGTGTGCGCCATGCCGACTTTTTCGAACGGCGAGCCGAGGTTGCCGGACCAGCGCGACGAATCGCCCTCATCGGGGTTCTCGACGTGGATCACGTCTGCGCCGTGCATGGCGAGTTGGTAGGCGGCAAAGGGGGCGGCGACCACGCGTGTTACCGCCAGCACCTTGATGCCGGAAAATGCCTGCTTCAAATCCATGTTGCCTCCAGAAAATGGCGGGGTGCATGGACTGCGCCTCCGCTCTCATTGGTGTGTGTTGATGCCTGGGGTGTTGCAGCCGGCCCGCTCTCCCGGGCGTTGCTTCCTAGCTTGAGCGCGTCTGCTTTGCCGCGCCGTGCGTATTATGCGCCGCGGGTGGCTCTCCACTGGCGCGGCGGTTCGCCGCCGGCTTCCATGCGGCCTTCCAGCGTTGACCCCGCCGAGGTTGTGATGACGCGCCCGTCAAAGTCCCGGCGCCTGCCGTCATGAATCACGGAAAAACGGAGCCGGTCCACGTCAAATCGGAGGTCCCACAAGGTTAACCGCTCATTGCCGACGGTGAGGTGACCGGCGACCTTCTGGAACTTCTGCTCGATATGCAATGCGTAGGTCGCAGATTCTGCGCTATCAAACGTGAGCCGCCAGTTGCCATCCACCTTCGCCGGTACGCGCCACAGCATGCCGCGCTGGGAATCGACGTACACCGAATCATCCGGCTGCCAGTCGTCCATGCCGAAGTTGAAAGCCACCACGCGCGTGCCCGGCTTCATGGCGAGCAGCATGGGGCGGATCTTGCGGTTGAAATCCGGTGGCATGAACAGCGTCACCACCGTGGCTTGAGTGAAGTCGGTGGCGAAAATGTCGCCCTGCACGAACTTCACGCGATTCGCGAGGCCTTCCTTCAGCGCCACGCTGTCGGAGTACTTCACCAGGTCGCCGTTGTATTCGACGCCAAGGCCCCGCGCGCCGTAGCGTTTCGCCGCAAGCAGCGGAATGCGGCCGTCGCCCGATCCGAGGTCGCACACCAGGTCCGTGGCGGTGACGCCGGCCATTTCCAGCATGGCCTCCACCATGCCGGCCGGGGTCGGGATCCAGCCCGAGTCCTTGCCCGGCGTGCCGAACACCGGTTCGGGTACTGATGTGGTCTGCGCGGCGGCGGCAAGCGGCAAGCCCAGCGCAGCCCATCCAGAAAGAGTGGCGAGCGTGGCAAGTGCCTTGCGGCGTGATTTTTCCAGGGCGGGCGGATGGGTTTTCATCGCTGCCTAGGATGCCAGATGGCGCGGGCTTTGGCGAGGCGCATTCCCGAGCATTCTTTTTGCAGTGCATGAAGTGCCGGACGGTAAAATCGGACGTTCAGGCAGCGCTGCCTTCATCCGCAAAGAATCCACGAAACAATCGATGTCCCTGCTCGACAACCTGAATCCCGAACAACTTGCCGCCGTCACCCTGCCGAACCAGCATGCGCTGATCCTTGCCGGCGCCGGCTCCGGAAAAACCCGCGTGCTGACCACGCGCATTGCCTGGCTGATCCAGACCGGCAATGTCAGTCCGGGCGGTCTGCTCGCGGTGACCTTTACGAACAAGGCGGCGAAGGAAATGCTGACGCGCATTTCCGCGCAGTTGCCGATCAATACGCGCGGTATGTGGGTGGGCACCTTCCATGGCCTGTGCAACCGTTTCCTCCGAACCCACTACAAGGAAGCCGGCCTGCCGCAGTTGTTCCAGATTCTCGACTCGCAGGACCAGCTTGCCGCCATCAAGCGCGTGCTGCGAGCCATGCAAGTGGACGAAGACAAGTTCCCGCCGCGACAGGTGCAGTACTTCATCAACGCGGCGAAAGAAGAGGGCAAGCGCGCGGCGCAGACCGAGGTGTACGACGATTTCAGCCGTCGTTCAGTGGAGATCTATGCCGCCTACGAGGAGCAGTGCCAGAAGGAGGGCGTGGTCGATTTCTCCGAGCTGCTGCTGCGCACCTTCGAGGTGCTGTCACGCAATGAAATCCTGCGCGAGCATTACCAGAACCGTTTTCGCCACATCCTCGTCGATGAGTTCCAGGACACCAACCGCCTCCAGTACCGCTGGCTGAAACTGTTGGGCGGCCCTGCCACCTGCCTGTTCGCAGTCGGCGACGATGACCAGTCCATTTATCGCTTCCGCGGCGCGAACGTCGGCAACATGGGTGACTTCGAGCGCGACTACAAGGTGGAGAACGTCATCCGCCTGGAGCAGAACTACCGCTCGCATGGCCACATCCTGTCCGCGGCGAATGCGCTGATCGCGAACAACGCCAAGCGCTTGGGCAAGAACCTGTGGACCGCAGCAGGCGAGGGCGAGCCGCTGCGCATCTACGAGGCGCAAAGCGACGGCTACGAGGCCGCGTGGATTGCCCAAGAGGTGCAAAGCCTGGTGAATGACGGCCACATGCGCCGCGACATCGCCATCCTGTATCGCTCCAACGCGCAGTCGCGCGTGCTGGAGCATGCGCTGTTCTCGCAGGGCATTCCGTATCGCGTGTACGGCGGGCTGCGCTTTTTCGAGCGCATGGAAATCAAGCATGCGCTGGCCTATCTGCGCCTCCTGGCCAGCCCCGAAGATGCCGGCGCCTTTCTTCGCGTGGTGAACTTCCCGACGCGCGGCATTGGTGCGCGCTCCATCGAGCAATTGCAGGATGCCGCGCAGGTGCATGGCACCAGCCTGTACGCCGCAGTGCCGCTGCTGGCCGGCAAGGCCGGCACGGTGCTGGCCGGTTTCACGCGCATTATCGAGTCGCTGAAAACCGAAACTGCCGGGCTGCCGCTGCCCGAAGTCGTCGAGCACATGCTGGAGAAAAGCGGCCTCATCGCTCATTACAGGGCCGAGCGCGATGGTGCCGACCGCGTCGAGAACCTGAACGAACTCATCAATGCCGCGGCTTCTTTCATGCAGGAAGCCCAGAGCGGGCAGGGACCTGAGGGTGAACCGGTCGATGGCAACGATCTGGGCACCTTCCTCGCACATGCCGTGCTGGAGTCCGGCGAGAACCAGGCCGCCGAAGGGCAGGACGCGCTGCAGATGATGACGGTGCACTCGGCCAAGGGCCTGGAGTTCCATGCCGTGTTCATCACCGGCCTTGAAGAAGGCCTGTTCCCGCACGAGCAGAGCGTGAATGAGGACGATGGCCTCGAGGAAGAGCGCCGCCTGATGTATGTGGCCATCACACGGGCCAGGACGCGGCTCTACCTGTCGTTTGCGCAGACCCGCCTGTTGCACGGCCAGACGCGCTACAACGTCGCATCGCGCTTCATCGACGAGGTGCCCGAAGGCCTCGTGAAGTGGCTGACACCAAAGCTGCGCGGCCAGGCCGCCTGGATGGCGCCGGCCGCGGAGTGGCCGACGACGCCGGTGAATCTTCCTCCCAAACCCTATGTGCCCAAATCACCCGGCCACGGCTTCCACATCGGCCAGAACGTCAGGCATGCCAAATTCGGCCAGGGCGTGATCGTGAGTTCGGAGGGCCAGGGTGCCGACGCGCGTCTTCAGATCAACTTCGGACGGCAGGGCATGAAGTGGCTGGCGCTGGCCTTTGCCAAGCTGGAGCCTGTTTGACGATCGTGATATTAATTATTGTGTGATTGCTTTTGAATAAACGGGTCTAAATCGTAACTGATAATAATCAGGCGATATAAAGTCTCACGGCAGCGCGGCCTGTCCGTGGCCAGGCGCGCTGCTCAGGTGCGTTGCTCAGGTGCGCGTCGCATTGCGGCCTGGCGCGTGCGCTGGTAGGTTTCCTGGATGACCTGGGCATCGAAGCTGGCGCGATGGCGTTTCTGCCCGAGGTCGCGCAACACCTGGTCCTTGGTCTCGTGCCAGATTTCCATCTGTGGCTCGGAGAGGATCATCTCCAGCGAACTCAGTGAGAACTCGCAGCGAATGCCCGCCGTGTAGAACAGGTGGTCCAGCCAGGTCTTGTCCACGCCCCAGCCGTCCGAATAGGCGGTCTGGTTGCGCAGGATCTCATTCAGCGCGCGCACCACCTCGGCGATGGGTTTGCCATGGGTCTGCAGAATGTCGCGCGTGATGTGGTGCAAATTCTCCGCTTCTTCATCCCAGTGCGTCCAGTCCGGAGAGGGAAGAATCAGCGAGCAGTACTTCGTGCCGTCGCGCAGTATCGCGCCGATCTCGATGGGGTAGCTGCCATGGCCGAAGCCGGAGGCTTCGATGTCGATGATGGCCGGGGGTGATTGGGGCGGCATGGTGGAAAGATTATCCACCATTGAAGGTTACCGGTGCATGACGCACTGCGCCGCCGCCGCCCGTAATTTGCTAGTCTCGCTCCAAGGCCATTCATAAAAAATGAGGAGCGGACCATGAGCGAAAACAACACGCCTGAAATCAACGAAACCCAGCTAAAGCGCGAGGGCGGCATTGCCGTCCTCACCATCCACAACCTGGCGCGGCGCAATGCGCTGTCGCCGAACGTGCGCCTAGGCCTGAACGGCAACCTGGCTGAACTCATGGCCGACAAGACCTGCCGCGCCATCGTCATTACCGGCGCGGGCGGCACGTTTTGCGCCGGGGCCGACGTTTCGGGCATGAAGAAAAAGGGCGAGATGGATTTTCTCAGCCGGCGCGCCAGCGTGTACGAGGGCACCAGCAAGACGGTCCGAATCCTCGTGGGGCCCAAGCCGGTGGTGATGGCAGTCGAAGGTGCGGCCTTCGGCGCCGGGTTTTCGCTCGCCATCGGCGGCGACTACACCGTGGCCGCCGACAATGCCCGCCTGTGCGGTGCGCAGATCCTGCGCGGGCTGTGCCCGGATGGCGGCCTGTACTACCTGCTTGCCGCCCGCTGCGGCCCGGGCCGGGCCCGCGAACTGCTGCTCTCGGGCCGGGTGATCAATGGCATCGAGGCGGAAAAGCATGGCGTGGTGCATGAAGTGGTTGCGCCGGGCAAAACGCTGGAGGCGGCCATGATTGCCGCCGAGCGCTTCGCAGCCGTGCCGCCGCTGGCCTTCGCACTCACGAAGTCGGCCATGATCAACAGCTATCACACGCTGGAGGCCTGCTTTCGCGCCGAGCAGGACTATCAGCCCGTGGTCGGGCTGTCGAAGGACCACAAGGAGTCGGTGGCCGCTTTCCTGGAGAAAAGGAAGCCGGTGTTCACCGGGGAATAGACGGGGTGTTCAGCCGGGATTAATTGTGATCAATTTGAATTTCTGGTCGCCAAAAAAACAAGCATTAGGAATTCAATTGATATCATGCCTCAAACCACGCCCTGGCTCGTGAGGTAGTCCTCGTAATTGCCCTGATAGTCCAACACGATCGCCGGGTCGCCTTCCTTCTCGGCAGGCTTCAGTTCGATGATGCGCGTGGCCAGCGATGACACGAATTCGCGGTCATGCGACACGAAAATCAGCGTGCCCTTGAATTTGTCCAGGCCGGTGTTGAGCGATTCGATGGATTCCATGTCGAGGTGGTTCGTCGGCTCATCGAGCAGCAGCACGTTATGCATCTGCAGCATCAGCTTGCCGAACACCATGCGCTGCTCTTCGCCGCCGGAGATCACCTTCACGGATTTCTTGATGTCATCGCCCGAGAACAACAGGCGGCCCAGCGTGGAGCGCACCACCTGGTCGTCATCGCCGGGCTTCCTCCATTGCGTGATCCAGTCAGCCAGCGACATGTCGGTGGGGAAATCCGCCGCGTGGTCCTGCGCGCCATAGCCGATCTGCGCCTTCTCCGGCCACTTCGCTTCGCCGTGATCGGGGGCGAGGCCGCCCTTTTCAGCGGGCAGCAATGAACGCAGCAGCGTGGTCTTGCCCACGCCGTTCGGGCCGATGATGGCGACGCGCTCGCCGGCAGCGATGGTCATTTCGAGGCCGTTGATGATGGGCTTGCCCGTCACATAACCCTTGGTCAGCTTTTTCAACTCGACGGCCTGGCGGTGCAGCTTTTCCTTTTCGTCGAACTCGAAACGGATCCACGGGTACTGGCGGCTGGAGGGCTTGATGTCCTCGATCTTGATTTTCTCGAGCTGGCGCGCGCGTGAGGTGGCCTGGCGCGCCTTGGATTTGTTCGCTGAAAAGCGCCGCACGAATTCCTGCAGCTCGGCAACCTTGTCTTTCGCCTTGGCATTCGCGGAGAGCTTCTGCGCCTGCACCTGCGTTGAGGCCAGCATGTAGTCGTCGTAATTGCCCGGATACACCTTCAGCTGGCCGTAATCCAGGTCGGCAATGTGCGTGCACACGCTGTTCAGGAAGTGGCGGTCATGTGAAATGATGACGATGGTGCTCTGGCGGCTGTTGAGGATGTCCTCCAGCCAGCGGATGCTGTTGATGTCCAGGTTGTTCGTAGGCTCATCGAGCAGCAGGATGTCCGGATCGCCGAACAGCGCCTGCGCCAGCAGCACGCGCAGCTTCCAGCCCGGTGCCACTTCGCTCATCGGACCGTTATGCTGCGCAATGGGCACGCCCAGGCCGAGCAGCAGCTCGCCGGCGCGCGCCTCGGCGGTGTAGCCGCCGAATTCCGCGAACTTCGTCTCCAGGTTCGCGGCCTTCATGTAGTCGTCTTCGCTGGCGTTTTCGTTCGCGTAGATGGCATCGCGCTCGTGCATCGCAGCCCACATTTCGGCGTGGCCCTGCAGCACCACGTCGAGCACACGCTGCTCTTCATAGCCGAACTGGTCCTGGCGCAGTTTGCCCAGGCGCTCGTGGGTGTCGATGGCAATCGACCCGGCGCTGGATTCGAGGTCGCCGCCCAGGATTTTCATGAACGTGGATTTGCCCGAGCCGTTCGCGCCGATCAGGCCGTAACGGTTGCCGCCGCCGAACTTGACGGAAACGCCTTCAAATAACGGCTTGGCGCCGAACTGTATGGAAATGCCGGAGGTGACGATCAAGGGAGTAACCGGAAGTAGGGCAGCAGCATGTGCGTGCCAGTTTGCAGGGGCGTGGGTACGCCGTGGAAGGCGCGAACCTTACCTTACGAAGCTCTAGGGTGCAAGCGCGGACTCCATAGAGGGAAAGGAGGGCGGCGGAAGGTTTTCGGGAGCTGTATTCAAATATCTGTCATTCCGAGCGCAGCGAGGAATCTGCTGTTAAATCAACTTCAAAGCAGATTCCTCAGCCCTCATCTTCGATTCGGGCTTCGGGATGACATTTTTGAGCGTCAGTTTGCACGAGGCCTGAGGCCTCGGTGCCAGCGGCCGGGAGGACCTGCTACTCCAGCTTGATTCCTGCCTGCGACACCAGCTTCTGCCAGCGCGCCGTTTCAGTGGCGACCAGCTTTTTGAGATCTCCCGGGCTGCCGGCCACCAGGGTGGTGTAATCCGCCGCCATGGTCTTCGCCACATCCGGTGATCTGGCGGCCTTCACCAGTTCGGCGTTCAGCTTGTTCACCAGCGCAGGCGCCATGCCGGGCGGGCCGAAATAGCCCAGCCAACTCGGATACTCGAAATCGCGGATGCCCTGTTCCTGCACGGTGGGCACATCGGGCATGGCGGGTGAGCGCGTGGTGGTGCTCATGCCGAGGATTTTCAGCTTGTCGGTTTTTACCAGTTGCAGGGCGCTGGTGAAGGTGAACACCGTGGCGCCGATGCGC
Source organism: Bordetella parapertussis (assembly GCA_945885335.1). Taxonomy (GTDB): domain Bacteria; phylum Pseudomonadota; class Gammaproteobacteria; order Burkholderiales; family SG8-39; genus CAIYPG01. The sequence continues at coordinate 33,092 of CAMCYY010000001.1, read as the reverse complement.
CCGCCCAGCACGTCGGTGGTGAGGCCGCCCACGCCCTTGTAGTGCACGAAGGTCATCTTCGTGCCGGTGAGGGTCTGCAGCCATTCACCCAGCAGATGCGAAATGCTGCCCGGGCCGTTGGTGCCCCAGTTCAGGTCGCCCGGATTTGCCTTCATGTAGGCGACCAGCTCCTTCATGTTCTTGTAGGGTACCGCGGGATGCGCCACCACCATGGTGGCGCGCTTGCTCATCTGTGAAATCGGCGACAGGTCGCGATTCACGTCGTAGGGCAGGTCCTTGTAGAAGGCGGGTGCGATGGTGAGGCTGGGCGATACCGACAGCAGCGTGTAGCCGTCGGGTTTGGCCTTTGCCACCATGCCGGTGCCCAGGGTGGTGCCGGCGCCCGGCTTGAAGTCGATGATGAAGGGTTTGCCCAGTGCTTCGGTGAGCTTCTGGTTGTAGAGCCGCGTTTCCACATCGCCGCTACCGCCAGGGGCGAGCGGGTTGATCACCGTCACCGGGCGAGAGGGGTATGCATCGGCGGATTCCTGCGCGAAGGCCGCGCCTGTCAGGGCAGCCAGCACTGTGGCGTGCAAGGCGGCGTACAGCGTTGTCATTGTGAAGCGCATGATCACTCCTCCTGTTGTTGTTTATTGTTCGATTATCCCCGTCGCCGCTGGGTTTTGCGGTTTAAATCATTCGATATTCCTGAATGCCTTGTTCAGGAAGGACGCCTTAGGGAATAACTGAACAAGGGGGCATGCCCCCTTGTATATTCCCCACTTCAGGGGGGGCGCAGCGCAGGTTTCCGAAACTCCGGACTTGATCAGCGTTTCCTTAGCTTAGTACACAACGACTGATCGTATCGACTTGCCCTCGTGCATCAGGTCGAAGCCCTTGTTGATCTCCTCCAGCTTCAGCGTGTGCGTGATCAGGTCGTCGATGTTGATCTTGCCCTCCATGTACCAGTCCACGATCTTTGGCACGTCGCGCCTTCCCTTGGCGCCGCCGAAGGCCGTGCCCTTCCACACGCGCCCGGTGACGAGCTGGAAGGGGCGCGTCTTGATCTCCTGTCCGGCCCCCGCCACGCCGATGATCACCGCCACGCCCCAGCCCTTGTGGCAGCACTCCAGCGCCTGGCGCATCACGTCCACATTGCCGATGCACTCGAAGCTGTAATCCGCGCCGCCCTTGGTCAGATTGACAAGGTAGGCCACGAGGTCGCCCTCGACTTCCTTCGGATTGACGAAATGCGTCATGCCGAATTTTTCGGCCAGCGCCTTGCGCGACGGGTTCATGTCCACGCCGACGATCATGTTTGCCCCGGCGAGGCGCGCGCCCTGCACCACGTTCAGGCCGATGCCGCCCAGGCCGAACACCACCACGTTGGCACCCGGTTCCACCTTCGCCGTGTTGATCACCGCGCCGATGCCGGTGGTCACGCCGCAGCCGATGTAGCAGACCTTGTCGAACGGCGCGTCCGCGCGGATTTTCGCTAGCGCGATCTCCGGCACCACGGTGTAGTTCGCGAAGGTCGAGGTGCCCATGTAATGAAACAGCGGCTTGCCGCCCAGCGAAAATCGGCTGCTGCCATCGGGCATCACGCCGCGGCCCTGGGTCACGCGGATCGCCTGGCAAAGATTGGTCTTGCCCGAGAGGCAGTACTCGCACTGCCGACACTCGGGCGTGTAGAGCGGAATGACGTGGTCGCCTTTTTTGAGGCTGGTCACGCCCGGCCCGATGTCCACCACCACGCCGGCCCCTTCATGCCCGAGGATGGCCGGGAAAATGCCCTCCGGGTCCGCGCCCGAGCGCGTGAACTCGTCGGTGTGGCAGATGCCGGTGGCCTTGATCTCGACCAGCACCTCGCCAAAGCGCGGCCCCTCGAGCTGCACCGTCTCAATGGCCAGTGGCGCGCCAGCCTGATGCGCCACTGCTGCGCGAACGTCCATGGGTTGCTCCTTGTATTACTGCAGAGAAGCCCGAGTGTACCCAAGCCCGCTGGTTCACCCCCTTGTCAAAGGGGGCCGACTGGCCGCAGGCCAGCGGGGGGATTTGCATTTGTTGTGAGAATTTCCAAGAAAAATCCCTCGGCGCGGCTAATGCCGCGTCCGCCCTTGCAGGGCGCACGTTCCGCTGCATCGGAACGCCGTTCGACCGGCGGGCAGCATGCTGCCCGCAACCCCGGTCTCACCCCTTTAACAAGGGGGAAAACGATAGCGCCGGTTATCATGTCCGCATTGAAGCAAGCACCGCAGAGGACCTAACCATGCTCGTCGAACGCATCTGGACTGCGAACGCCTACCGCAACTTCAACTACCTGATCGCCTGCCCCGACACCGGCGAAGCGCTGGCGATTGACCCGTTGGACCATGCGAAATGCCTCGCCGCGGCGAAGGCACGAGGCTGGAACATCACGCAGATCCTGAACACCCACGAACACAATGACCACACCGGCGGCAATGCCGCAGTGGTGGCCGCCACCGGCGCGAAGGTGATTGCGCATCACAATGCGGCATCCAAAATCCCCGGTGTCGATCGCGGCGTCAAGGCCGGCGACGTCATCAAGGTGGGCAAACATGTCGAGCTCGAATGCATGGACACGCCCGGCCACACGATGTGCCACATCTGCCTCAAGTCGCGTACCGACATGAAGGCGCTGTTCAGCGGCGACACTCTGTTCAATGCCGGTGCCGGCAATTGCCATAACGGCGGCAATGCCGAAAACCTGTACGCCACGTTCGCCGATCAGCTCAGCCAGTTGCCCGACGACACGCAGATCTTTCCCGGCCACGACTACATCGAGAACAACCTGAACTTCACCTTGGACCGCGAACCGGACAACGCCGCTGCGAAAGCCCTGCTGCCCAAGGTGAAGGACCACGACCCCGCCACCTCGATCATCACCACGCTCAGGGAAGAAAAGCAGTTCAACACCTTCTTCCGCCTCACCAGCCCCGGTGTCATCGCAAACTTGCGCCAAAAATTCCCCGACCTGCCCGAGCAACCGGACGCGAAGACCGTGTTCGTAAAGCTGCGCGAGCTGAGGAACAAGTGGTAGTGCCCCGATTTTTACCCCCTTGTCAAAGGGGGCCGACTGGCGCGCTCTGCGCGCAAGCGGGGGGATTTTCCAGCCTCAAATCACTCAGGTGTAACTCATGATCCCCTTCTCCGTCCTCGATCTCTGCCCCATCGTTGAAGGCGGCACCGCCGCCCAGTCCTTCAAGAGCGCGCTCGACCTCGCACAGCACGCCGAACGCTGGGGCTACCAGCGCTACTGGATCGCCGAGCATCATTCGCTGGTCGGTGTGGCCAGTGCCGCCACCTCGGTCGTCATCGCCCACATCGGCGCCGGCACGAAGACCATCCGTATCGGCGCAGGCGGCGTCATGCTGTCCAATCACGCGCCGCTCTTGATCGCCGAACAGTTCGGCACGCTGGAGTCATTGCATCCCGGGCGCATCGACCTCGGGCTCGGCCGCGCGCCGGGCTCCGATCAGGCCACCTCGCAGGCCTTGCGCCGCGGGCCGATGACGGGCGAAGATTTTCCGAATGAGGTGGGTGAGTTGCTGCACTGGTTCGCGCCCGAGAAGCCCGGCCAGCGCGTGGTCGCGGTGCCGGGTGCCGGGCTGAACATCCCGATCTGGATCCTCGGCTCATCGACCTGGGGCGCGCAGTTTGCGGCGGTGAACGGCTTTCCGTTTGCCTTCGCCTCGCACTTCGCGCCGCAGCAGATGATGGAGGCGCTGCGCCTGTATCGCGAGCTGTTCAAGCCCTCGGAGTGGCTACAAAAACCCTATGCCATGCTTGGCATCAACGTCATTGCCGCCGACACCGACGAGGAGGCGAAGCTGCTGTTCACCTCGCGCCAGCAGTCCACGCTGAACAACCGTACCGGCCGCCGCGGCCAGCTGCCGCCGCCCGACCCGGATTTCGACAAGAATCTCGGCCCCATGGAGCGCGCCGTCATCGAGGACATCATGCCCGGCGCCGTGGTCGGCTCGCCCGCGAGCGTGAAAGCGGGCCTGGAGAAATTCATCGAGAAAACCGGCGCGGATGAACTCATCATCGCCGCGGCGATTTATGATCACAAGGCAAGGTTGCATTCGTACGAGCTGACGGCGCAGGTGCGCGAGGACATGCAGTTGCAATAGCGGGGCGCACAGGCGAAGGTACTAGTCGACAGGAGTATGCTTTCCCCGTCGCCGGTTGATTCGATCCGGCGCGCATCACCCGGCCCATTGCAGGGAACACTGCAAGACGGCGGATGCCTTCAGTTCCCAAAAAGCTTGAGCCGATCAAAGGAGAGAAGACCATGCCGCATTTCAGTTCCGCGATGTTCACGGTGTCCGCCGTCGTGCTTGCCTTGTTTTCAGGCGGGGCCGGCGCGCAAGGGTCGGCCGCGACATTTCCTTCCCGGCCGATCACTATCATTAGTCCATTTGCACCGGGTGGCTCGGTCGATATCGAGTCGCGCCTGTATGCGCCTGTGGCGAGCAAGATCCTGGGCCAGCCCTTCGTGGTCGATTACAAGGCCGGGGGTGGCACCACCATCGGCATCGGCTATGTGGTGAAGGCCGCCCCTGATGGCTACACGCTGCTGGGTCATACCACCGCCATGACGGTGGTGCCGGCCTTCTACAAGGATCTTCCCTTCAATATCGTCAAGGACCTGGCACCGGTATCGCTGATGGCCATGCGAACCTCCGCGCTGATGGCCAGCAATACATTCCCGCCGAAGAACTTTGCCGAGTACATCGCCTACGCCCGCGCCAATCCGGGCAAGGTGAACTATGCCACCGCGGGTAACGGTGAAATCAGCCACCTCGCGGGCGCGTGGCTGCACTCGCTGACGGGCACCACGGTGACTTTCGTTCCGTTCAAGGGCACGGGGCCGGCTCTGCAGGAACTGATGTCCGGACGCGTGGACATTTCATCAGGCATCATGTCCGCGGCCCTGCCGCTGCTGCAATCGGGCAAGGTACGCATACTGGCCGTGCTCGGCCATCAGCGAGCCAAGCAGTATCCGGACATTCCGACGGTGGCGGAGATGGGCGTGCCCGGCTACGACTACACCGCGTGGATGGGGTTTCTCGCGCCGTCTGCAACGCCGCCGGCCATCGTCAACAAGCTGAGCGAAGCCTTCGCGCAAGTCGTCAAGACGCCTGAAATTGCCCGCGTTCTGGAGGGGCAGAGCGCAACCCCGGTGGGTAGCACGCCGGCCCAGTTCAAGCAGCTGATCTCCACCGAAGTGGCACGGTGGAAGAAGGTGGTCGACGATTCGGGGATCACACTGGCTGAATAGCGGATGCTTCGCCCGATCCTGCGGCGGACTATTCCAGATTGTTTCGGATTGGCGCTGATGAGCCCGTCAGCACCGCCGAGATTGATGATCAGAGGGCGCCGCCCCTTCCGGCCGGCCGCCGGACAACACAGCGGACAACACAGCGACAAAGAGGATTCCCATGCAATACGAAACCACCTACGACTATCGCATCGAGAGCTTCAAGGCCCGCGTCTACAGCGGGCGTAATGCGCTCGCCAGCTTGCCGGCCGAGATCAAGCGCCAGAAGGCACGGCGCGCCTTCATCATCTGCGGGCGCTCGGTGTCGCGCAAGACGCCGCTGATCAACGATCTGCGCAAGCTGCTGGGCGATGTGCTCGTTGGGGTGTACGACGAAATGGGCAAGGACACGCCGCTGGCCGATTGCGAGGCGGCACGCGACGCCGCGCGCGAAGCCAAGGCCGACCTGCTGATCGCCGTGGGCGGTGGCAGCGTGGTGCAGGGCGCACGCATCGTGGCCATCCTGCTGGCTGAATCCGGTCCGCTCGAATCGCTGATCACGCAGTACCCCGCGGAAGGCCCGGCCATCAGCGCGCGCCTGCTCGCGCCCAAGCTGCCCATCATCAACGTGCTCACGAATCCCACCTCGGCGCAGAACCGCGGCGGCTCGCCGGCGAAATACCAGGGCAGGCGGATCGAGTTCTTCGATCCCAAGACCCGGCCGGTGGCGCTCTACTGGGACCCCGAGGCGCTGGCCACCATGCCCGCCTCGCAACTGCGCACCAGTGCTGCGGCCCTCTATTGGCGCGTCACCTTGGACATGGGCTACGTGAAAGCCACGCCGCTCTCGGTCATCAACCGTCGCGGCATGTTCACCCTGATCCGCGACGCCATCCGGCGCCTCGACAGCGACGACATCGGCGCGCGCATGGACATGTGCGTGGCCACCTTCCTGCAGAACCGCGAAGGCGACGACGGCGGTGCGCGCGTGCCGAACTGGGCGGGGCGCTTCGGCTATGCACTGTCGGCGGCCATCATCAACATGCATGATGACGCCGGCCAGGGCGAGAGCCGCGCCGCCATCACGCCCACACTCGTGCGCATGCTCGGGCCGCGCGACCCGCAGGCCATGTGCAACATCGCCGAGGCGCTGGAGGTGTGGAAGCAAGGCGACCCGGTGGCCGATGCCCCCGAGCGCATCGCCGTGTCGCTGGGCGCCGAATTCGCGCGCCTGGGCATGCCGAAAAATCTCACCGAACTGGGCATCCCGAAATCCAGCGCCGCCACGCTGCTGCAGAATTCACTCACCAGTTTCAATGCAGATCCGAAGCGGGAGTTCAGGCATCACCAGGATGAACTGCGCGCCGTGCTGGAGGCGTGCTGGTAGAGAAGCCACGCATCACAGCTTCCGCCACACACTCGCCAACCAGGGCTGCTGCTCAACCGGCAAGCCCGGTGGCCGGTAGTAGTGCTCCAGTTCCGAGAATGCAGCCGCTTCGAGAAACGCGCGCCAGGCTTCGAGATCGTGATACGCACCGTACCGGTCGCCATTCCAGCCTTCCTGATTGTTCCCGCGCGGGTTTGAACTGAACAGTACGCCCTGTGGCTTGAGCGCGGCATGCAGTTCGCCCAGCACGCGCGGCAATTCCTGGCTGGGCACGTGGAACAGCGAGGCATTCGCGAAAATGCCGTCGAAGTGATTGGCGGGGAGTTTCAGCGCCAGAAAATCCTGCTTCCACACTTCGCAGCCGCTGTGCTCGCGCGCCATGGCGGCCAGCGGTGCTGAACCTTCGAGGCCGACGGGTTCGTGGCCGAGGGCGCGCAAGGCCATCAGGTCGCGCCCCGGGCCGCAGCCGAAGTCGAGGACGCGCAAGGGCGGGGCGCCCTGAATGTGGCGCAGCAGCGCTTGGATGTTCTGCCGCACATCATGGTCGCGCGTGCCTTCCCAGAATTGTTCGGCGCGCTCGCTGTAGTGTTCGAGCGTTTTCGCGGTGATCTGCTTCAGGTCATCGGGCGGTTGTGCCATCGCTTACTTCTCGTCCGCCATCATCTGCCCGTCGATGTAATACCACCGCCCCGTCTGTCGCACGAAACGGCTGATCTCGTGCATTTTCTGCGCACGGCCGTTCACCTTGAAGCGCACGATGAATTCGACCACACCGGCGTCGCCGGTCTCCTCGGCGTGCAGCACTTCAAGATTTGTCCACTTGATCGGTGAGAGTTCCAGTTCGCCCGGCGCAGTTTCCGGATACCACGTGGCGAGCAGGTAGTTGATGAGGCCGACGGCGTAGGCGCTGTAGCGCGAACGCATCAGCGCTTCGGGGGTGGGGGCGTGTTTGCCTTCGGTGAGGCCGTTGTGCCAGACCTGGCAGCAGGCGGTGTAGGCCTGAGGGTCGGCTTCTTCGCTGCGGCAGGGGCAGGGGAGGTAGCGGGGGAGGGCGGGGGGGCGGGTAGACAATTTGGGTTCTTGAAGAGTTGCGGTTTGTTAAGAGCTGAAAACGCCCCACCCTCCCCTTGCAGGGCGCGCATTCCGTTGCACTGGAATGCCGTTCGACAGGCGAGTAGCATGCTACTCGAAACTCCTGTCTCACCCCCCCCCCGCTTCGCAGGGGAGGGAATTTTCACATCGAGGGGGGGTTAGCGCGCCATGCCGGCGGCGCCGGCCGGCACGTCGTAGAAGGCCAGGGTCATGGCTACGGTGGCGTAGAAGCCGCCCAGGGCGATGACGTCGGTGGCGCCCACATGGCCGAGGGCTTCGATGGCGCGATCGAACAGGCCCTTCGATACCCAGCGCGACTCGGCGAGGCAGACTGACATCTCGTAGATGACCTGCTCGCGCTTGTCATCGAACGAGGTGGTCAGTCCCGACAGGATGGCCTCGACTTTGTCGGCGGGCAGGCCGGCTTTCTTGGCGTGCTTTTCGTGCGCGTCGGTGGCATAGGCCGTGTTGAATTTGGCGCAGAAGATGATGACGACGATTTCACGCTCGCGCGTGCTCAGCGAGTATTCGGTGCGGAAATGTTTGCCCAGCGGCCCCAGCACCTTGGCGAGCTTGGCGTTGTGCACATAGATCTTCGCCGGCCCCGGGAGCTTGCCACGCGTTTCCATGAGCACGTTGAAGCCTTCCTGCTGCTCGGGCGTCATCTGGTCGTAGGGGATTTCGGCGTAGCGTCCGAAGGTGGGTTTCTCGGCCATGGGTCTCTCCTTTTCGGTTGTTTGTCGTTGTTCTGAAATGTCGCGGAGATTGTAGCTTGCCCGGGTGGGCGACAAGGACGACAGAGGGGATTTGGCGCAGTGAAATCCCCCCGGGGCCTGCGGCCCGTCGGCCCCCTTTAACAAGGGGGACAAGGGGGTTTGAAACTCAGTGGCTTCTGAGGTGCTGGATGAGCAGGTCGTTGATCGCGATCTTCTGCGATTCAGGTGCGAGGCAGACGCCGCCGGGGATGTCGCTGTGGGACCACTCGTGATGGAACTCCACGCCGGCGATGGCTGCGATGAACAGGGCCACGAGAAGGTGTTTCATGATGGTGCCGATATTACGCCGTTTTCCACGCCGCCCGCCACGGCGGGCGCGGGCGGCCAATATTGGGCAGGCTGTTAGTATGCGTGCAGCAGCCGGGCCCGATTCGCATCAGAAGAACTGACATAAAGCGACCCCATGGCACATCTCAAAAAGTTTGGCATTCACTACGCGTGGGTCGTTTTCGCGGCCGCGGGCATTCTCAACATCGTGGCGCGTGCCGACCAGGCTTCGTTCGGCGTGTTCATCGATCCGCTGGTGGGGCAGTTCGGCTGGAAGCGCGGCGACATTTCATTTGCCTATTCGCTGGCCTTTCTGGCGGGCCTGCCGGCAGTAGTCGTGATGGGCTGGCTGGGTGACCGTTATGGCGCGCGCCGGCTGATGCTGGGCGCGGCCGTGCTGATCGGCACGGGCACGATACTGCTTGGCAGCATCAGCGAGCTGTGGCACTTCTATGTGATCTACGGCATTTTTGTCGGCTCCATGGGGCATGCGGCCTACAGCGTGCTGTTGCCGGTAATCATGACGCGCTGGTTCCATGCGCGCCTTGGCATCGTGATGGGCATCTACTTCGCCTGCCAGGGCATGGGCCCGGTGATCTTCGCGCCGCTGTTCCGCTGGCTGCTCGAAACCCAGGGCTGGGACCATACCTTCCAGTTGATCGGCGTGATGCTGGGCTGCATCCTCGCGTTCTTTTCGCTGTTCATCTACAACAGTCCGGCGGACAGGGGATTGACGGCCTATGGCGCGGAAGAGGCCCCGGCACAGACCGCTGCCGAAGCGAGCGCACTACCGGTAAGTCTGCGCGAAATACTCAGGCAGCGCATTGTCTGGAAGCTGGCCGGCATTCACCATATCGGTTGCATATCGCACGCCATCATCCTGACCCAGGTGGTGTCGATGGCGACCAGCAAGGGCATCCCGGGTGTTGAGGCGGCGGGCGTGCTCGCCACGATCGCCGGCGTCTCGGTGATCAGCCGCGTGGCGTTCTCGGTGATGGCCGATTATCTCGGCGGCCGCTTCACGCTCTCGCTTTCGCTGCTTGGCCAGAGCCTGCCGGTGCTCATCTTGTTGTTTGCAGACGGGCCCTGGAGTTTTTATCTGTTCGCCGTGATCTTCGGCCTCTGCTACGGCGGCGAGATGGTGGGCTTTCCCATCATCAACAAGCAGCTGTTCGGTGCCAAGGCGCCGCTGGGCTCGATCTATTCTTTCGAGATGGTGGGTGCCGGCCTCGGCATGGCGCTGGGCGGCTGGCTGGGCGGGGCGCTGTATGACTTCACCGGCAGCTACACGGTGTCACTGGTGACATCGCTGTGCGTGGGCCTTGCCGGCCTGCCGCTGGCGCTGTCATTGCCGCGCCACGGGAAACCCCCGGCAGCAAGCAAGGGCACCGAACCGAAACCTGTTCCCGAATCCCGCCTGACCGAGCGACTGCTGCGCAAGGGTGAGGGGGCGGGATGATGGCCGCGTGAGACTGCAATGGACCCCTACCGCGAAAAAGCGCTCAAGCTTTATCCCCACATCTGCGGCCGCTGCGCGCGCGAGTTTCCGTATTCACGGCTGAAGGAGCTCACCGTTCACCACAAGGACGGCAATCACGACAGCAACTCGTCCGACGGCAGCAACTGGGAGTTGCTGTGCATCTACTGCCACGAGAACGAACACGCCAAGATGATCGATGCCGCTGCAGGCGGTGGCGGGGAGGCGAAGTCGCAGCCGGGAAAATTCAATCCGTTTGCCGACCTGGCAGAGCGGATGAAGAAGGGGAAGTAGGACGGGATCGGAAGACGATTCTGTGATCTGTGATCCGTGGCCGTGCCTCCTGACGCGAAAGTGTCACACGGGGTGACTAAGCTGGCGTCTAATAAGGAGCCTCCCCCCATGTCCCATGTTCGTCTTGCAGCATTGCTGCTTTCCCTTTTCTCCACCGTAGCCCAGGCGCAGTCATTTTCATTCGGTCTGTGGGGCGACATGCCTTACCAGAAGGCGGGGGATGACACCAGGATCCCCGCCCTGTTGAACAGCATCAACAAGGCTGACATCGCGTTCTCGATCTACGACGGCGATATCAAGGACGGCAGTTCCAGGTGCGACGATGTGGTGTACACGCAGGCACTTGGCATGTTCGCGCAGATGAAAAAGCCCGTGGTCTATGTTCCCGGCGACAATGAGTGGACCGACTGCCATCGCACGAACAACGGCGGCTTCGATGCGCTGGAACGCCTTGACCATGTTCGCAAGACCATGATCCCGACCACGCGCAGCCTTGGTCAGCGCACCATCCCTCTGGTGCGCCAGGGGGCGCTGGGGCAGAAGTTCGTGGAGAACTCGCGCTTTGCGCAAGGGGGCATCGTCTTCACAACCCTGAATATTCCGGGCAGCAACAACAACAAGGTTCTGAATGAGAAGGACTGCACGAACAAGAGCGCCCGCACGCAGGTTCAGTGCGATGCATCCAACAGCGAGTACGCGGAGCGGGATGCCGCGAACATCGCCTGGCTGCGCGAGGCCTTTGCCGAAGCAAAGGCGAAGAAGTCGCGCGGACTGGTCGTGGTCCTGCAGGCGGACCTGGGCTTTGACCTTCCCGAGACCGAAGAACTCGATGAGAGCCTGGCGCCGAACTTCAGCGGCTACCGCCGCTTTGTCGAGACGCTGATTGCACAGACCGAGCAGTTTGCCGGTCAGGTGCTGCTGGTGCATGGCGACACCCACTATTTCAAGGTCGACAAGCCGCTCTACAGCCCGACCAAGCTGCTGCCCAACCTGACCCGCCTGCAGACGTTTGGCAGCCCGGCCATTCACTGGGTGCGCGTGACGGTAGAACCAAAGAGCCAGCGTGTGTTCGATATCCAGCCGGTGATCGTCAAGCAGTAGGCTGTCGTGCTCTGGGTGGGTCGCTGATCACTGCCTGCAGGAAAAGCCGCCGAGTGTGTATGGCGGCTTTTTCAATGGAGGTCCGGCGCTGGCGGATGGGGACGGGCTTTCTCGCGCGCCTCAGCGCACATCTTCTTCCGCAAACGGCGAGTCGCTGAGCCTAGCCTTCTGCAGCCACACGATCCATGCCGCCCAGGCCATGCCGGCGAGCATCACGGCATGACCGACCCAGCCCCAGAACAGGCCGATGTCGCGCGCGCGGCGCAACAGGCCGAGGTCGCCGAAGATGTTCTGCCAGTCGTGACCATCGCTCTCCGCGCCCGTGCGGCCGTCGAGCAGCATGAGCTGCGGATCGAAGGCGTCGTACATGTACACGCCCATGTCGATCAGCGAGTAGCCGAGCAGCCACAGCGCAATCGCCGCGCCGTAGGGGTTGCGGTTCTTCATGAGCAATGCCGCGCCCAGCACGATGGGCAGCAGGTGCTGCCCCAGCGTGCCGCCCAGGGTCATGATGAACTGGCCGAACCAGCGAAAGATCAGGTAGTGCCCGGACTCGTGAAAAGGCGTGAGCACCAGGTGCAGGAAGCGGCTGCCCGAGTCGCCGCCGGCAATGTCCACGTCCGTCCAGATCCACAGCGTCCATGCGCCAAACAGCACGAGCCCGGCGATGCGCGCCCACCAGTTCATCGAGGAGACCTGATCAGGGACGTAGCGCAGGTGGTCGATGAAGCGCTCGAGCGCTTCGGAATGCGCAGCTTCTTCGCGGGCGTCGGATGACACAAGGCCATTCCCGGTGCCTGCAGCCGGCGCACGCGCCACGGGCACCGCGGCGGAGGCTGCCGTGAACTTCGCCAGGATGAGGCCGCAGGCCGGGCAGGCGGCAGGGAGGGCCTGGTCCGCAGGCAGCGGCGCATGTGCGCACTTGGGGCAGGCGGGATAGCTCACGAGCGCGGAGTCTGCTAAATTGTCGTGATCATAATAAACCCGTCAACATGTTATAAACCGTGTGTTAATTTTATAAATGATCATAATATCGTCGGAAGTTCGATGCCTCGCCGCAGGCTATTCCGCAACGTCGAACAGCCCCATCTGGCTTGCGCCAAACGCAACGGACTGTTCAACGGCGAGCTTGGCGGCTGCCAGCGTGGTGGCTTCGCCAATGTGGGTGCCGGCCTGCCAGCGATACACGCCGTCCCACTCACCCTTGGCGCCCAGCATGACCGTGCCGAGCTTTTTCTTCCCGGCCCAGTAGCTGTGCGAGTAATAGCCGCGCTCCCATACGGCGCGGACCTTCTCTCTCTTGCCGGTCTTTTTCACTGTCGCCATGCCGCCTCCCCGCGCTGCGCGGACCCCCGTGCAGAGCGAATGCTATCAGGCCGCGCCAGAGGGAGTTGTCCGAGCCGCCGCACCGCCCACTTGCGCGCTGCGGCGTGACTTGCCCGGACGGTGCTGCGATGATGGCGCTTCCACCCAAAGGAGGCACCATGGAACAGCAGCAGCGGAGCAAATGTATTGCGGCCTGGATTGCGGCAACGGCCGCGCTGTTTTCAGGGTTCGTCCAGGCCCAGGCCGGCTACCCGTCCAAGCCGGTGACCCTGATCAGTCCCTATGTGCCCGGCGGCACCACCGATAAGGACGGCCGCCTGTGGGGCCAGAAAATGAGCGAGGCGCTGGGCAAGCCCTTCGTGATGGACTTCAAGCCCGGCGCGGGCAGTACCGTGGGCTCGGCGTATGTGGCCAAGTCGCCCCCCGATGGTCACACGCTGCTGGTGATCACCTCGGGCTATTCCATCACCGCCGCCACCTACAAGGATCTGTCCTACGACCCTCTCAAGGATCTGCTGGGCGTGACCATGACCATCAAGCGGCCGACGGTGCTGATGGTGCATCCGTCGATGCCGGTTAACAATTTCGAGGAATACATCGCCTACGTGCGCGCCAACCCCGGCAAGTTCAACTTCGGCACCTCGGGAGCGGGCGGCCTGTATCACCTCATGGGCGAGTGGATGCACAGCGAGACCAAGACCAAGGTCACCTTCGTGAACTACAAGGGCGCCACCCCCATGTTCGTGGACTTGGTGGCCGGGCGGGTGAACGGATCGCCCGCCAGCTACTTCAATGCGCTGCCCTTCGCCAAGGCCGGCAAGGTCAAGATCATTGCCATCATGAGCAAGGAGCGCCTGTCCTATCTCCCCGGCATCAAGACCGTGGCCGAACAGGGCATACCGGACTTCGACTACACGGCCTGGGGCGGGATACTGGCGCCGGCCGGCACGCCGGCCGCGGTGTTCAGCCGCCTGGGCGCGGAGTCGGCGAAATACGCCAAGGATGCGGCGGTGCTGGCCCAGTACGCCACTGTCAACGACGGCACTGTTGTCGTGGGTGCCTCGCCCGCTGAATTCCAGAAGGTGCTGCTCACCGAGGTCACGCGCTGGCGCAAGCTGGTGAACGAAAACGGCATCCAGCCGGAGCTGGAATAACGCGCCGTTGGCAAGTGCGCAGTGGCGGAGAACGACACTGAATTCCCGCGCGGTTACCGCATGCGGCGGGAACGAAGGCCTTCTTGCTGACGTCATTCCGGACGTCAGCGCAGGCAGCGAGCCGGCGCCAGCGCTAGCGCTAGCGCTTTTCTTTGTGCGCTGGCGCTAGCTCTTGGCTTTGCCGAAAGCACCCGCTGCGCGCAACTCGGTGAGCTTTGCTGCATCCAGCCCGAGGATTTCACGCAGCACTTCTTCGGTGTGCTCACCGAGGTTCGGCGAGGGCGTGCGCACCGTACCCGGCGTTTTCGACAGGCGCACCGATGGGCCGGCCATGGTCACCTTGCCGGCGTACGGATGATCCATGGTGACCAGCGAGCCGCGCGCCTTGACCTGCGGATGACCGGGCAGACCGGCCAGCGTATTCACCGTACCCACCGGGATACCGGCCTTCACCAGAATTGTTTCCCATTCCTCGTAGGTGCGCGTGAGAAACACTTCCTGCAGCTTTGCGATCAGCGTCGGACGGTTTGCACCGCGCTTGGCGTTTGTCGAATAGCGCTCGTCGTCGGTGAGTTCTGCATGGCCGATGGCCGGGCAGAAACCCTTCCACAGTTTGTCGCTGCCCACGGCAATCGCCAGGTCGCCCGACTTGGTGCGAAAGGTCTGGTAGGGCAACAACGCCTTGTAGGCCGTGCCCATGGGCTTAGGCACATTGCCGCTGGCGCAGTAGCTGCTGATCATGTTGCCGAGCAGCCCGATCTGGCCTTCGAGCATCGACACGTCCACATGCTGACCTTCGCCGGTCTTGTCGCGCGAGCGGAGGGCCAGCAGGATGCCGTAGGCGGCGTTCATGCCCGCGGTGAGGTCGGCAATCGACACGCCGGCGCGCACGCCGCTGCTACCTTCTTCGCCGGTGACGCTGATCATGCCGCTCTCGGCCTGCACGATGAGGTCCATGGCCGGGCGGTCGCGGTACGGGCCATCCTGGCCGAAGCCGGACACCGAGCAGTAGATGATTTTCGGATTGAGCTTCTTGCCTACTTCATAACCGAGGCCGAGGCGCTCCAGCGCGCCGACACGGAAGTTCTCCAGCACCACGTCGGCCTTGACCAGCATGTCGAGAAAGAGCTGCTTGCCCGCAGGGGCCTTCAGGTCGAGCGCCACGCTGCGCTTGTTGCGATGCAGGCCGGCAAAGTAATCGGTCTGCCCGCCCGGCAACGGTGAGCCCCAGCTGCGCGCAATGTCGCCCGCGCCTGGCGGCTCGATCTTGATGATCTGCGCGCCGAAGTCGGCCAGCATGGTTGAACAGAAGGGACCTGCGAGCGCGTGGCTCAGGTCCAGAACCTTGACGTCTTCGAGCGGCAGCGACATTGAAGCTCCAGAAATGTTGGCGGTGGGTAAAAGGTGTGCAATTTTCCTACAGCAGGCTCCCCTGCGCCACCACCCAGTAGCGCGCCCCGCGTCCCGCGGCCTGCCACAGCAGCACCGCCGGCCAGTGCAGCTTCAACCAGCCTGCGGCGAGGCACAGGGCTTCGCCGGCAAAGGGCAGCCACCCCAGCGCCGTGATCGGCGCGCCCCAGCGTTCGACATGGTGCAGGTGCTGCAGCGGCTTCTTGTTCGCCAGCCAGCGGCCGATGCCCCGTCCCATCCAATAGGTGAGCATGCCGCCGGCGGTGTTGCCTAGAGTGGCGATGAGGATGGCCGCAGTGAAAACATCCGGATGCAGTTTCAGCACCGCGAACAGCGCCGCCTCCGAGGAGAAGGGCACGACGGTCGCGGCAAGGAAGGATGCGATGAACAGCGAAACAAGACTGCCATCGGTTGAAAGGAGCGTTTCCACGCGCGCAGCATAGCCGATTGAAGCGGGCTGTTCGGGGAGGGGCTTCCCGGGGTGCTGAGGCGGCCGCAGGGGAAGTTCGTGTACAGTAGCGCGCTCCTGGAAGTACCTGATTAGCAAAGAATCGCAATGAAAAACGCCAAGCCGGCCAAGCCCGTAAAGAACGACTATCTCGAACGCATCCTGAAGGCACGGGTGTACGACGTCGCCATCGAGACGCCGCTGGAACTCGCCCCGAACCTGTCGGCGCGCACAGGGAACCGCATTCTGTTGAAGCGCGAGGACATGCAGCCGGTGTTCTCCTTCAAGCTGCGCGGCGCCTACAACAAGATGTCGCAACTCTCCCCGACGGCATTGAAGCGCGGCGTGATTGCGGCCTCGGCCGGCAACCACGCGCAGGGCGTTGCGCTGTCCGCGCAGAAGCTCGGTTGCAAGGCGGTTATCGTCATGCCGACCACGACGCCGGCGATCAAGGTCGATGCGGTGCGTGCACGCGGCGCTGAAGTCGTGCTGGCAGGCGATTCCTATTCCGATGCCTATGTCGAGGCACGCAAGATCGAAAAGCGCCGCGGACTGACCTTCGTGCATCCCTACGACGACCCGGATGTCATCGCGGGGCAGGGCACGATCGCCATGGAAATTCTGCGCCAGACCACGAAGCCCATCCACGCGATTTTTGTTGCAATCGGCGGCGGCGGCCTGATCTCGGGCGTTGCTTCCTATGTCAAGCGCCTGCAGCCGGAGGTGAAGATCATCGGCGTGCAGCCGGTGGACTCCGATGCCATGGACCGCTCGATCAAGGCCGGCCGCCGCATCACGCTGGATCATGTGGGCCTGTTTGCCGATGGCGTTGCGGTTAAGCAGGTGGGCGAGGAGACCTTTCGCATCTGCCGCGAACTGGTGGATGAAATTA
This sequence comes from Bordetella parapertussis, assembly GCA_945885335.1. Taxonomy (GTDB): domain Bacteria; phylum Pseudomonadota; class Gammaproteobacteria; order Burkholderiales; family SG8-39; genus CAIYPG01. The sequence continues at coordinate 16,205 of CAMCYY010000001.1, read as the reverse complement.
TCCTGGTCGATACCGATGCCACCTGCGCGGCGATCAAGGACGTGTTCGAGGACACGCGCTCCATCCTTGAGCCGGCCGGCGCGCTGGCCATTGCCGGGGCCAAGGCCTACATCGCACGTGAAGGCATTCGCAACAAGAAGCTGGTGGCCATTGCCTGCGGCGCGAACACGAATTTCGACCGGTTGCGCTTTGTTGCCGAGCGCGCCGAGGTGGGCGAACATCGCGAGGCCATCCTCGCGGTGACGATTCCGGAGAAGCCGGGCAGCTTCAAGAAATTCTGCGCCACACTAGGTGCGCGCAACATCACCGAGTTCAATTACCGCATGGCCGATACTGCCGCGGCGCATGTGTTCGTCGGCGTGGGGGTGAAGGACCAGGGTGAGACGATAAAGATTGTTGCGAACCTGAAGCGCCATGGTTTCGCCGCGCTTGATCTCTCCGACAGCGAAATGGCCAAGCTGCATCTGCGCCATCTGGTGGGCGGGCACGCGCCGCTGGCGAAAGGCGAGCTGGTGTATCGGTTCGAGTTCCCGGAGCGCCCGGGTGCCCTGATGAAATTCCTCGATGCCATGGGTTCGGACTGGAACATCAGCCTGTTCCATTACCGCAACCAGGGCGGCGACAACGGCCGCGTGCTGGTGGGCATCCAGGTGCCGAAAAAGGACATGGCGAAGTTCCGCAAATTCCTCACCGCGCTTGGCTACCCCTGCGTGGACGAGAGCGCCAATCCGGCGTATCGGCTGTTCCTCGGCTAGGGGTGCTGGGCTGCGCTTCGCCGGTCGTTCTCCGCCGGGCTTCCGTGATAAAGTGAATTTCACATCCCGCCCGCGCCAGATCCATTGATCCGGAGTCCTGCGGCGAAATCGAAAAAGCGGCGTCAGACTGCTTTCGCGGATGAAACGGAGGCGTTTCGATGTCAATCACGAAGCAGGTTTATGGCATGGCCGTCGGCATCGCGTTGTGTGGCGCGGTGCATGACGGCTTTGCGCAGTCCTATCCCAACCGGCCGGTGCGCATGCTGCACGGCTTTGCAGCGGGGGCCAATGTCGACACCATCGCCCGCGTCATGTCCCCGGAACTGGGCCGGCTGCTCGGCCAGACCGTGATCGTCGAGCCGCAGGCCGGGGCCGGTGGCACGATTGCCGCAGCCAGCGTCGCGCGCGCCAAACCCGACGGCTACACGCTGCTGATGGGCACGGGCTCGCACAGCGTGGCGGGTGCGATGTATGAGAAGTTGCCCTATGACACGGAGAAGAGCTTCAGCAGCATTTCCACCGTGACCTTCTTTGCTTTCGCGGTAACCGCCAGTGCAGCGGGCCGCTACCACAACCTCAACGACCTTGTCGCCTATGCGCGTGCCAATCCGGGGCGCGTGAACTACGGTTCTTCGGGCAGCGGTTCGACGAATCATCTGGCAGGCGAGGTGCTGGCGAAGATGACGAACACGCAGATGGTGCATGTGCCCTACAAGGGTTTTGCCCCGGCACTCACTGCGCTGCTCGGGGGCGAAATCGATTTCGTGGTCGGCTCGGCCAGTTCGGTGCTGGGCAACGTCAAGGCGGGCAAGATGCGCGTGCTGGCCATGGCGGCGCCGCGGCGCTGGAGCGGCATGCCCGATGTGCAGACTTCGTTCGAGCAGGGGCTCAATGGCTACGACATGAGCTCGTGGGCGGGGCTGATGGCGCCGGCCGATCTGCCGCGCGCCATTGTCGAGCGGTTGAATGCCGACACGCAGAAGGTGCTGCAGATTGCCGCCATCAAGACGACGTTCGAGGAACTGGGCGGCGACCCGCGCGGCAGCACGCCGGCGGAAATGTCCGCGCTGATCGCGAGCGAACTGCAGCGCTGGACGCAGGTGGTGAACGACGCGAAGATTCCAAAACTGTAGTCGGTATCCAACGGCGGCACTGAATACTCCAGAGGAGAACATCATGACGATTGCGCTCTCGCACGGCGGCACGACCATGTTTGCGGCCCCGGCCGCCACGCAGCAGATCCTGCTCGGGACCATGGACGGGGTGCAGGTCCTCAACAAGACGGCACAGGATCGCTGGGAAGTGGCGGCGACGAAACTGGCCGGCCTGCACATCCAGGCCATCATCGAGGCGCCCGGCGGAACGCTGCTCGCCTGCGCCTATCGCGACGGCATCTATGCCAGCGAGGACGGCGGCGCGACATGGACGCCGCGCGACAACGGTATCAGCATCCGCAACGTCTACAGCCTGGCGTCTGTCACCGTCGAGGGCAAGGTGAAACTGTATGCCGGCACCGAGCCGGCGCACCTGTTCGTCAGTGACGACATGGGCCACCACTGGCGCGAGCTGCCCGGCTTTCGCGATGTGCCCGATGTGGGCGAATGGAAGTTCGTGGCCGAGCCCTTCGTCGGCCATGCCAAGCACATCGGCGTCGATCCCAACGATCCGCGCACCCTCTACGTGTGCGTGGAAGTCGGCGCGCTGCTGAAAAGCACGGACGGTGGCGAGACCTGGAAGTCGATCCCGGTGTCCAACCCCGACATGCATCGCACCGTGATCGATCCGCGCGACTCGACGAAGGTGTTTACCACCGGCGGTGCGGGGCTGTTGCAGACCCGCGACGATGGCAAGACCTGGCGCGAGTTGCTGGCGCGCATGACAAATCCGGTGGGCGAATATGCGGATCAACTGGTCTGCCGCCAGGCCAGTCCCGATAACATGGTGCTGGCCGCAACGCGCTTCAGTCCGCGCACCTGGCCCGACCGCAAGTATGCCGGTGCAGCAGTGGCAAAGAGCATTGACGGCGGTGAGACCTGGCGCCAATTGCGCGGCGGCCTGCCCGAGCGCATTGATGCCAGCATCGAAGCCCTGTGTCAGGTGGAGATTCCCGGCGGCGCCGAGTATTTCTTCGGCACCACCGACGGCGAGATCTGGCATGGCGATGAGGACGGCGAGCGCTGGACGATGATTGCGAAGGTGGCGCCGGTGTCCAAGTGCATTCATCAGGAAATGCTGACCGGGCGTCCGCTCACGCAGTTGCATCACTTCGATGGCTTGCATCGCGGCGGGGTTCAGGCGGCGCCGAACGCCTAGGGAGACGCTGATCAAGTCCGGAATTGCGGAAACCTGCGCTGCGTTTTCCTCTGAAGTGAGGGATATACAAGGGGGGCATGCCCCCTTGTTCAGTTAATCCCTAGTATTCGCTGATATCAATCAAGCCGTTAAGACTCTTTAATTGGCGGCTTTTTTTATTTTTGATAATAATTAATTTCCTCGTCGCCGGCATCAGCCCACGGCGCTCAGGATGCCGCCCTCGCGCCGGTACGCGCCGGCCTCGGTGACGACCCAGTCCATCGGGATGTCGTGCACCTGCGGTTGCACGCTGGCGAGGCGCGAAATTTCATAGGCGGTGCCAATCACCAGCGGGCGGGGATTCAGTTGAACGAGTGTGCGGTCGAAGTAGCCGCCGCCATAACCCAGCCGGTAGCCTTGCGCGTCGAATCCGACCACGGGCAACAGGATGACATCGGGACTGATCGATGCTCCCGCTGCAGGGTAGGAGATGCCCTGTTTGTCCTGTGCCATTTCCGTGTCTTCGGTCCAGGCCCGGAAAATCAGCGGCGCATGCTGGGCCACCACCACCGGCAGTGCAATCGTGGCGCCCGCTGTGCGCCAGCGCGCGGCCAGTGGCCGCGCATCGTATTCATTGCGATGGGGCCAGCAGATGGCGATGGTCTGTCCGGCGCCTTGGTCAAAAAGTAGGGGGAACGCCCGTTCAATGTGGCTGTCCATCCTTTGACGCCAGCCACCCAGTGTTTCCCTGGCGACTGCCGCGCGTTGATCAATCAGGATCCGGCGTTGCGCCTTGCGCCACGATGCCGGATCGGGTGGCTGAGATGGAAATTCGGGCGGCATTTTGGCTGAATATGGAAAGAAATTAAGAGGTTGATGTGCTATTCTTCAAGCAGTATATGAAGACTCGCCTCACTATATCATCGCTAACCGCGTCACTGCTGACGGGGGCCTTCTTCGCGATGCCGCCGCTCGTTTTGGCCGGGCCGGCGACCAAGGCCGCGGTGTCCAGGCCCGCAGCAACCAAATCAGAGTCTCGGCCGACCGGAGCCGATCTTGCATTGCTGACGGCGCGCGATGCCTTCCGAGCTGGCGATGCTGCCAAGCTCAGCCGCGCCGCAATGTCCACCGGTGGGCATGTACTTGAGCCTTATGTCGGCTACTGGCAGTTGCGCCTCAAGCTGGATGAGCGCCGTTCCGACGAAATCCTCACCTATCTCGAGCGCAATGCCGGCTCCCTGCTGGCCGAGCAGTTGCGCCGGGACTGGCTGAAATCGCTGGGAAGGCGGAGCGAGTGGGCGCTGTTCCAGGCGCATGCGCCGCTGCTGGTCGGCGACGATCCTGAGGTCACCTGCTACGGACTCATTGCGCGCTATCAGACCAAGGACGAGTCGTCGCTGATCGAGCTGAAACCCCTGTGGCAATTGCCACGTGACCTGCCCGAGGCCTGCATGCCCATTGCGCAGGCCTTGCTCCAGAGCGGGCGGTGGGCCGATGCCCAGGTGTGGGAGCGTTTCCGCATCCTCGCTGATGCCAATCTGCTGGTCGGTGCGAAGCGCACGCTGGGCTTCCTGGCGCGCGGCGAAGCACCCGATCCGAAGCAGCTCGATGCGGCGCTGACCGCGTCGGTGAAGTATCTGGAGCGCCCGATACCGGACATGACCCAGGCGAAGCGCAGCCAGCGCGAACTCTATCTGCTGGCCGTGGCGCGCCTGGCGCGCACCGATCCGACGCTGGCCGCCAGCTACTGGGACACGAAAACACGCACGCGCTTCTCCCTCGAAGATCAGGCCTATGTGCTGGGGCTGATTGCCACGAATGCCGCGCGGAAACTCATGCCCGAGGCCACCGGCTGGTACACCGAAGTCAGCCGGCTGGGTGGTGATGCGCAACTGACCGACGAGCAACTGGCCTGGCGGGTGCGCATTGCGCTCAGGCAGGAGAACTGGGGCGAAGTGCGTACCGCGGTTGAACGCATGTCTCTGGCCGGACGCAATGATCCGGCCTGGATTTACTGGCTGGGTCGCGCCTACAAGGCGCAGGGCGCAATCGCCGGAGCGCCTGGAACCTACCGAACGCCGGGTACGCCCGTTGTGCAGACGGCACAGGCCCTGTTCGCGCGCATTGCGGGCGAACATCATTTCTACGGCCAGCTCGCCGCCGAGGAACTGGGCGCCAAGCCGCCGCTGCCGCCCGCGGCCAGCGCGCCTTCGCCGGCGGAAATGGCCGCAGCGGGCGCCGAGCCGGGGCTGCAGCGCGCACTCGCCCTGTACCGACTCGACATGCGCACCGAAGCCACGCGCGAATGGATCTGGACCGTGCGTGCCATGGACGACCGCTCACTGCTGGCCGCCGCCGAACTGGCGCGCCGCAATGAAATCTGGGACCGTGCCATCAATACGGCCGACCGCACCGTGGCCTCGCACGATTTCAGCGTGCGCTACCTCGCCCCTTATCGCGACGTGCTGGCCAGTGCGGCCAAGGCGCGTTCGCTCGAGGAGCCGCTGGTGCTCGGCCTGGTGCGTCAGGAAAGCCGCTTCATTTCCGTTGCCAAGTCCGGCGTGGGCGCCTCCGGCCTGATGCAGCTCATGCCGGCTACCGCAGCCTGGGTGGCGAAGAAAATGGGCATGACGGATTTTTCGCAATCGCGGGTGCATGAGCCCGAGGTCAACGCGAAGCTCGGTACCTACTACCTGCGCCAGGTGCTTGATGAGCTGGATGGCATGCCGGTGGTGGCCGCGGCGGCCTACAACGCCGGGCCGGGCCGCGCGCGGCGCTGGCGCGAAGTGGCCGGCGGCAAGCCGATCGAGGGCGCGATCTACGCCGAATCCATCCCGTTCAGCGAAACCCGCGATTACGTGAAAAAGGTCATGGCCAATACCGTGTATTACGCCGCGGTGCTGGGCGGCGAGGCGCGTTCGCTCAAGGCGCGCCTGGGCATGGTGGCCGCGCGTCCCGATGCGGATCGCCAGGCTGCCGCGAAGGCTGACCCGACGCCCTGATGGATTCAATGCGGGGATTGTCATGGTTGTTGCGATAAAATCATCGCAACATTTCAGGCGGCGTCATAGAAGGTTCAAATGAGCAAATACCTGGTACTCGGCGGTGGCGGATTTATCGGCCGCCATGTCGTTGCGCAACTGGCGCAGCAGGGCCACAGCGTGGTGGTGCCGACGCGCCGGCGCGAGCGTGCAAAGCACCTGATTACGCTGCCCGCTGTTGACGTGGTGCAGGCGGACATTCATGACCCGGCGCAACTGGCGCAGCTGGTGCGCGGTTCTGATGCCGTGATCAACCTGATTGGCGTTTTGCATAGCAAACGCGGCGATCCCTATGGCCCGGCATTCGCGCGCGCCCATGTCGAGCTGCCGCGCAAGCTGCTCGCCGCCTGCCGTGAGGCTGGCGTGCGCCGCATCGTGCACATGAGCGCCCTGAAGGCGCGCACCGATGCGCCCAGCGAATACCTGCGCTCCAAGGGCGAGGGCGAAGATCTTGTGCTGGCGCAGCAGAAGGATTTCGACGTGACGGTGTTCCGGCCCTCCGTGGTGTTCGGTCCGGAAGACAGCTTCCTTAACCTGTTCGCGACGCTGAACCGCCTGTTGCCGGTGATCTTCCTGGGCTGCGCCGAGTCGCGCTTCCAGCCGGTGTTCGTCGGTGACGTGGCGCGCTGCATTGTGGCCAGCCTGAATGACCGCTCGAGCTTCGGTCATGCCTATGACCTGTGCGGCCCGCAGGTGTATACCCTGCGCGAGCTGATGAAGTTTGCCGGTCGCGCCAGCGGCCATGTGCGGCCGATTTTCGGTTTGTCGAAGGGTCACGCCTACGTGCAGGCCTGGGTGATGGAACTGCTGCCTGGCAAGCTGATGTCGCGCGACAATGTCTATTCGATGCGCGTGGACAGCGTCTCGGATGAGGCGCTGCCCTTTGGCGTCGTGCCCACGCCACTGGCGGTGGCGGCGCCACTCTATCTGCGCGGCCAGTTCGCGCGTTCGCGCTATGGCACGTTCCGCTATCGCGCGGGCCGCTAGCCGGCGCAGACTGACGCCTCTGTGAAAATCTACTCGGTCGGCGGCGCGGTTCGCGACGACCTGCTCGGCCTGCCGGTCAAGGACCGCGATTACGTCGTGGTCGGCGCCACCCCAGAAGACATGGAGCGCCTGGGCTACCGGCCTGTGGGCAAGGACTTCCCCGTGTTCCTGCATCCCGAGACCCACGAGGAATATGCCCTGGCGCGCACCGAGCGCAAGGTGGCGCGCGGCTACAAGGGCTTCACGGTGCATGCTGCGCCGGACGTGACGCTGGAGCAGGATCTGGAGCGCCGCGACCTCACCATCAACGCCATGGCGCGCGACGAGCATGGCGCACTGATTGACCCGCATGGGGGTGAGCGCGACCTGAAGGCGAAACGATTGCGCCATGTCGGGGCGGCCTTTGTCGAGGACCCGGTGCGAATCCTTCGCGTGGCGCGCTTTGCCGCGCGCTTCGGTTTTGCCATTGCCCCTGAAACCCTCGCACTGATGCGCCGCATGGTTGCCGAAGGCGAGGCCGATGCACTGGTGGCTGAGCGTGTCTGGCAGGAATTTGCCAAAGGCCTGATGGAAGCGGCACCACAGCGCATGTTCGAGGCGCTGGCAGCCTGCGGCCTGCTGCCGAAACTGTTGCCGGAGCTTGACCTGGCAATGGGTGAAGACGGAGCACCCGCAAACACCGCCACGCAAGGCCTGATGCATGGCCTGCTGTTTGCGGCGCGCGAAGAAAAGTCGCTGGAAGTGCGTTTTGCATTGCTCGCCTTTGCGCTCAAATCGGTCGATGAGAAATCCGCACGATCACTGGCCGACCGCTTGCGCGCACCGAATGAATGCCGCGATGCGCTGCTGCTTGCGGCGCGCCATGGGGCGAGCTTGCGCGCGCTCACGGGCACTGATGCGGCCGCACAGCTTGCATTGCTTGAGGCCGGTGACGCGTTCCGCCGCCCCGAACGACTGCGCACGCTGGTGGATGCCTGCGAGTGTGCCGATGCCGGTGATCAGGGCGGCGCACCTTACGCGCCGCGGCTTGTGATTGAACGGGCGCTGCTGGCAGCCTCAGGCATTGATGCCGCGAAGATTGCGGCCGGCGCGACAGGCGCGGGCGATGGCGTGGCTGCGGCCATACGCGTCGCGCGCCTCGAGCGCATCCGCGCCGTACTGGGTCAGGCATGAACCTCCTGCAATCGCTCGCCCGCAACCTCTTTGCGGGTTTTCGCCTCGCGCTGTTCCTGCCGGTCTCGCCTGCCGATTTCCGCGTCGGCGTGGATCACTACGCTGCGCTCGCCCTGTTCAACCTCGGCCTCTGGTGCGCCGGCAGCTATGCACGCGCCGCCATGGGAACGGAACTGCCGCTGGAGTTCGTGCCCTCGTCCGTGGTGCAGGTGCTGGCCTTCATTCCGGCAATCCTGCTGGGCTGCCTGATTGTGTCGAAGGTGCTGCGTGACGATGCCTTGTTCGCGGCGCTGGCCGTGATGCTCTCCTCGACCGACCTGTTGTTCGAGATCGTGGGCAGTGTGATCTACATCGGGCTCGATGCCGGATGGGTTCTGCAGACGCCCATGGCTCAGCTCGTCATTTACTCGATCTATGTGTCATGGGCCATTGCCAGCGTGCTGCGCGCGCAGGTGCTGGTCCTGCCGCGGCCCGTGGCGCGGGGCCGCGCCGGCTGGGCGGCGCTGGTACTGGTGGTCATGGTGCTGCTGCTGGCCTACGTGCCGCGCGCGGAACCCTGGATCGAGGTGGGTGACGAGGTAGCCGAAGCGCCGGGTCCCAGCCTCTTGCAGGAAGAGTATTTCCACATTCAGGGCAGCCTGCTCGGGCGCGACCTTGATCGGCTCACGCCGCAGCGGCCCGGCATCGCCGATGTGTATTTCCTCGGTGTGGCGCCCGACGCGAAGCAGGACACCTTCATCCGCGAACTGTCCGTGGTACGCAAGCTGATGGAGGCGCGTTTCGACGCCGAGGGGCGGTCGATTGCGCTTATGAACCACCAGACCACGCTGGGTGCGGTGCCGATCGCGTCGGTGTCGAATCTGCGCATGTCGCTGGCGCAGTTTGGCGAGACCATGAACGTGGACGAGGATGTGCTGGTGCTGTTCCTCACTACCCACGGTTCGGCGCAGCACGAACTGTCCTTCGACTTTCCGCCGTTGCAACTGCGTCAGGTGAATCCCACATCGCTCGCCCGCATGCTGGCCGACAGCGGCATCAAGTGGAAGGTCATCGTCATCTCGGCCTGCTATTCCGGCGGCTTCATCGAGGCGCTGAAGGATGACAACACGCTGGTCATCACCGCGGCCGACGCCACGCACACATCCTTCGGCTGCGAAGCGGAGAGTGATTTCACCTGGTTCAGCAAGGCCTACTTCGACGAGGCGTTGCGCGGCGAGGCTGACAGCGGCAGCTATTCCTTCACCGGCGCCTTCGAGCGTGCAAAGGTCGCGGTAACCGCGCGGGAGAAGGCCGAAGGTTACGAGCCTTCAAACCCGCAGATGTTCATCGGTAATGCGATGCGAGAAAAGCTGAAGGCCCTGGAGGCGAGGCTGGCGGGAATGGCCAGGCCCGCGCCCTGAGCCGGTGTGGATTTGCGCGAGGGGGTTACTCTGCCTTCGCCGCCACTTCCCTGACAATCTTCTCCCAGCGCGGAATCTCCGCGCGAATGGCCGCCTGTGCTTCCTCGGGCGTATTGCCGACCACTTCGGCGCCGATCCCGACGAGCCGATCGCGCACTTCCGGAATCTTGAGCGTAGCCACCAGGTCCTGGTTGAGGCGGGTGACGATGGCAGCCGGCGTTTTCGCAGTCACACACACGCCATGTCCGACCGTGGCCTCGAAGCCGGGAATGCCGGATTCGGCGACTGTGGGCAGGTCGGGCAGTGCGGCAAGGCGCTTGTTCGAGGTTATGGCAATCGCTTTCAGCTTGCCGCCCTTGAGGTACTGGATGCCGCCGGCGACGGCCTCGAACGCGAATTGCAACTGGCCGCCCATGAGGTCGGTGGCGGCCTGCGAGCTGCCCTTGTAGGCAATGTGCACAACGTCGATGCCGGCCATGGAGCCGAACAGCGCGCCGACCAGATGCGAAGTGCTGCCATGACCTGCCGAGCCGTAATTCATGCTGCCCGGCTTCGCCTTGGCGCGTGCGATGAATTCCTTCACCGAACCCGGGCCGCTGGCCGGATTGACCAGCAGTAGATAGGGCACGGACACCAGATTCGTGACCAGCGTGAAGGCCTTGCGCCCGTCGTAAGGTGCTTCCGGCACGAGGATGGGCGTGGAGGTGAATACGCTGCTCGAGCACAGCAGCAGCGTGCGTCCGTCCGGCGCGGACTTGGCCACGAGGTCGCCGCCCACTGTGCCCGTGGCGCCGGCGCGATTATCAACGAGCACGGGGACGCCAAGGCGGTCGGCGAGCTTTTCGCTCACGGTCCGGGCCACGATGTCGGTGGGGCCGCCGGGCGCATTGGGCACGATGAAGCGCAAGGGCTGGTTCTGCGCCTGCACCGGTGCGGCGAGCAAGAGGGTGATTGCCAGCGACAGTGACATTGAAGTTGCGGTCTGACTGGTGCGCGCGGCGGGGGTAATGCGGGTGGTGTTCAAGGTTCTCTCCTGTGTTGTTTCAACGGGTGCTTCCGAATGGCCGATTCGGCATTCTGTGCGCCGCTTTTGTGTGCCATTGCGTCAGTCTACAGCGGCCTCCCGTTCGGGGCATTACGGTCCGAGGCTGCGCACATAATTCGTGATGCCATTGAGCAGCATCTCAACCGCGATTGCAGTGAGGATCAGGCCCATCAGTCTTTCCATGGCGTTGACGCCGCGCTTGCCGACCAGACGGCTGATGCGCGCAGACAGGAGCAGCACGGTTACGCTCACTGCCATGGCGATCGTGATTGCGGCCATCCACTCCGGCCAGCGGCCGGGTTCGTGCGATGTCATGACAATTACGGTGGCGAGCGCCGAGGGGCCGGCGATTGCCGGGATGGCGAGCGGCACGATGTAGGGCTCGCGGTCTTCGGGGTCCATGGTGTCGGCGTCGCCGAGCGGCCCGTCGCGGTGGTGAAACACCATGCGCAGCGCAATCAGGAACAGGATCAGGCCACCGGCGAGACCAATGGACGTTTCCGACAGGCGCATGAGTTCCAGCAGCGGTCGCCCCAGGAACAGGAACGCCATCAGCACGGCGTAAGCGATCGCGCATTCGCGCAGGATGACGTGGCGCCGCCGCGCTTCCTCCACCCGTCCCAGTGTCGCGAGCACCAACGGGATGTTGCCGAAAGGATCCAGCACCAGAATCAGAATGATGGCGGCGGAGGCGATGTCCATGTGCGCTCCCTAAAGCGTGTGCGTCTTGTCGCCGGAACTGAAACCGCGCAGTGGCGCATCCACCCCGCGCCCCACGGCAATGACCTTGAACAGCTCGCCCATTTCCGCGGGCGACAGCAGCTTTTGCGCGGCATTGGCCTGCGCGAGATAGGGCACCACATCACTCGGATCGATTTCGCTGAGAACATCGGTGATGCCGCAATTGATCAGGAACTGTGCCTGCGTGGCATAGCCGAGCACTTCGAGCCCGTTGTTTGCCGCTGCGGCGGCCGTGGCGCTGAAATCGACATGGGCGGTGATGTCCTGCAGGCCGGGCAGGAAGAAGGGGGCGTCGTGGGCCCGATGGCGGTAGTGGCACATCAGGGTGCCGTTGGAGCGCTGCGGATGGTAGTACTCGTGGCGCGGAAAGCCGTAGTCGATGAAAATCGCTGCGGCCTTTTCCATGAGGGCGGCAAGGCTGGCGATGAAGGCCGGCGCAGCAAGCGCGATTTCACTCTGATAACCGGGTGCGAGCTTGAGCGGTGCAACCAGCGACTCGAGCGCTGCAGTCGCAGGGCGGAATGACCACTCAAACGTGCCGTCTTCGACCGCGACGCCGGCCTGCTCGATGCCATTTGCTGTGGTCCGGAATACTTCAACCGGCATGGCGTCCAGCACTTCATTGCCGAGCACAACGCCGGAGAAGGACGGCGGCAACCGGTTCAGCCAGGCCACGCGTTCGACCAGGTGCGGCACGCGCGCCGCCAGCGTGTCGCGTTCGCGCTGCCTCAGGTCCGCTGACAGTTCGAGGATCAGATAGCGTTCAGGCAGTTTGCCCAGGCGCTCGAGTTCTTCCAGCAGCGATGCGGCGAGTGCGCCGGAACCGGCGCCGACTTCGAGGATTTCATGCGGCAGTGTCTGGAACAGTTCACTGACCTGACGTGCCAGCACGCGGCCGAACAGGGGCGAGAGTTCCGGCGCGGTGATGAAGTCACCTGCCGCGCCGAGTTTGCGTGCGCCGGCGCTGTAATAGCCAAAGCCCGGGGCATACAGCGCCAGCTCCATGTAACGCGAAAACGGCAGCCAGCCGCCCGCCGCGGCAATGGCGGCGCGGATGTGCGCGGCGGCCGCATTGCTGTGGGCCAGTGCATCGGTATCGGGACGGGGGAGCTCGGTGTAGCTCATGTTGTGATTGTCCACCAAGGATCGTGGCGGATACAGGGTGATTCCATCCATGGTTCGACAGGCTCACCACGAACGGAATCACCCCACTGCGGTTCGTCCTGAGCCTGTAGAAGGACGAGGTTTGGCGCCTTGTTCGTCATGAAGTGAGTTCTGCGCATCCACGGGATGCTCCGTCATTCCGTTAGAATCTGCAAATCTCCCGCGTACTCAACGTATTTAAGCATCCAATATGAGCACTGACGCAAAACTCGAAGGCAAGGTCTTTCTCGTCACCGGCGCCGCGCGGCGCATCGGTGCGGCAATTGCGCGCCGGCTGCATGCGGCCGGCGCTAGCCTGTTGCTGCATTACCGCTCGGCCGAAGCCGATGCCCAGGCCCTGCAGCGTGAACTCAATGCTGTGCGTGCCGATTCGGTGGCGCTGGTGCAGGCCGACCTGCTGCACATTGCCGGCCTGCCTATTCTGGTGAAGAACACGCTGGCCCGTTTTGAACGCCTGGATGGACTGGTCAACAATGCCTCCAGCTTTTACGCCACGCCCTTCGGCGATATTGCGCAGGGGGACTGGGAAGACCTGATCGGAACAAACCTCAAGGTGCCGCTGTTCCTGTCGCAGGCGGCGGCGCCGGCACTGAAAAAAACCGGCGGCTGCATTGTCAACATCGTGGACATCCACGCTGAACGGCCGCTGCGCAACTTTGCCGTGTATAGCGTGGCCAAGGCCGGGCTTGCCGGCCTGACGCGCTCCCTGGCGCGTGAACTGGGCCCCGAGGTGCGCGTCAACGGCGTGTCACCGGGGCCGGTGCAATGGCCGGATGGCGACAGCGTGTTTGACGAAGTCACACGCCAGCGCGTCGTCTCGCACACCGTGTTGAAGCGCGTCGGCGAGGCCGATGATGTTGCCGGCGCGGTGCTGTATCTGGTTGCGGATGCACCCTACGTGACTGGGCAGATCATTGCGGTGGATGGCGGGCGCAGCATCAATCTGTGAAGGCTCGGCCTTCACCATTGTCATTCCGAGGACTGAATCGAAGATGCGGGCCGAGGAATCTGCTTTTGAATTCTGAATCAGAAGCAGATTCCTCGCTGCGCTCGGAATGACAGGCATGTTTAGTCCCAGACAACTCAAATCCGCCCACCTCGCCCGCATCCTCGGCGCCATGACGGCGATCATGCCGCTGGCGGTGGACATGTACCTGCCGGCGCTGCCCGAGCTGGCGCGATCCCTCGAAGTGGATCCGTCGCGCGTGCAGCTCACGCTGTCCTCCTTCTTTGTCGGCGTTGCCGGTGGGCAACTGTTGCATGGCCCGTTGTCCGACCGCTACGGCCGCCGGCCACTGATGCTGATCGGACTGGTGCTGTATGTGCTCGCCTCGATCGGCTGCGCCATGTCCACGTCGATCCTGGCACTGACGGTGTTCCGCTTTGTGCAGGCGCTGGGCGCCTGTGCCGGCATGGTGATTTCGCTGGCGGTGATCCGCGACAGTGTGCCGCCAGAGGAGGGCGCGAAGATGATGTCTCGCATGATGCTGGTGCTTGGCGCTGCGCCCATTCTGGCGCCCATCGTCGGCGGGCAGGTCCTCGCCTGGTTCGGCTGGCGCGCGATTTTCTGGTTCCTTGCGATGTATGGCGTGGCTTGTTTCGTGACCGTGCTGCTGGTGCTGCCGGAGACGCGCCCGGCACACAGCAAGGGGCCCACCGGTATCCTGTTCTGGCTGAAGGGCTTTGCCAGCGTGCTGCGGCATCGCCGCTTTGTCGGCTTTGCGATGACGCGCAGCTGTGCCACGGCCGGCATGTTCGCCTACATTGCAGGTTCGCCTTTCGTGTTCATTGTGCTGTTTGGCGTGCCGCCTGAGCATTACGGCTGGCTGTTCGGCCTGAACGCCATCGGGCTGGTCGGTGCCACGCAGGTCAATGTGCGCCTGCTCAAGTCCTGGTCCTCCGAGCAGGTGGCGGGTGCCGCCGTGCGCTTCACGGCACTGGCCGGTGTGCTGCTGGCGGGGGCCGCATTGTTGCCGGTGGAGTTGGGCACGGTGGCTTTTGTCGCGTTGCTGGTGCCCCTGTTCTTTTGCATCGCCACGAATGGCCTGATCAATCCGAATGCCACGGCGCTGGGCATGGCCGCGTTTGGCGATCGTGCCGGCACCGCCTCGGCGCTGATCGGCGCGCTGGCTTTTCTGACGGCCGGCATTGCCAGTGCCATTGTCAGCGCCTTTCCGGCACGCTCGGCGCTGCCCATGGCGGTGACCATTGCCGTGCTGGAGTTGCTGGCGGTGCTGTTTTTCTTTGTTGTGGCGAAACGGGCGCCTGCCATTCCGGGCAGTGGCGCCGCGCACTGATTCTTTGCAGATTGGTGGATAATCCACACCCATGAACGCACCTGACCACAAAGCGCTGGAAAAGCAGCGCCTGGAAGCCAACAAGCTGGACAAGCGACTGTGCCGCCTGGCCGGCCAGGCCATTGGCGACTTCGGCATGATTGCCGACGGCGATCGCGTCATGGTCTGCCTGTCGGGGGGCAAGGACAGCTACGGCATGCTCGATGTGCTCCTGAAGCTGCGCGAACGCGCGCCGATTGCCTTCGATGTAGTAGCAGTGAATCTTGATCAGGGCCACCCGGGCTTTCCGAAGCATGTGCTGCCCGACTACCTGAAGTCCCTGAACGTGCCCTTCCATATCGAGAGCCAGGACACCTACTCCACCGTGAAGCGCGTCATCCCCGAGGGGAAAACGATGTGCTCGCTGTGCTCGCGGCTGCGGCGCGGCATCCTGTATCGTGTGGCGGGAGAGTTGGGCGCGAACAAGATTGCGCTCGGGCACCATCGCGAAGACATTCTCGAGACGTTTTTCCTGAACCTGTTTTTTGCCGGCAATCTGAAGTCCATGCCCCCGAAGCTTGCCTCGGATGACGGCAAGCATGTGGTGATCCGCCCCATGGCCTATGTGCGCGAGCGCGATCTTGAGGCCTACGCCGGGGTGCGCGGCTTTCCCATCATCCCCTGCGACCTGTGCGGTTCGCAGGACAATCTGCAACGCAAGCAGATCAAGGCCATGCTGCATGACTGGGAGAAGCGCTTCCCCGGCCGCGTCGAGAATATTTTCAACAGCCTGGGGCGCGTCAATGCCTCGCACCTGCTGGACCGCTCGCTGTTCGACTTCGCTGCGGTGGCTGCGACCGGCGTGCCGACTGCCGGGGGCGACACGGCCTTCGACCAGGAGGATTTCGCCAGCTTTGCCACGGTGCCGGTCACCCTGCTGGCCACGGCCCAAAAAGCAGACCAGCCGCAGTAAGCGATCTGATAATAAAAATCGCCTTAGAGCGCAATCGTCGCTAGGTAAAAAACAGAACTGATAATAATGCCGTGGGAAACATCCCGGCTGCGGAGGAGCCTTGAGAGTCGTCGCAGAAGACCTGTGGTTTCCGGAAGGGCCGGTGTGGCTACCCGATGGCAGCATTGTGCTGGTCGAAATCCGCCGCGGCACGCTGACGCGCATCTGGCCCGACGGCCGCAAGTCCATTGTCGCGAATCTCGGCGGCGGCCCGAACGGTGCGGCGCTGGGACCGGATGGCGCGATCTATGTTTGCAACAACGGCGGCTTCAAGTGGGCCGAGCGTAACGGCCGCATTACGCTGGTGGGCACGCCGGAT